>JAMIQD010000333.1:0-3538 GCA_035914755.1 Pseudobdellovibrionaceae bacterium
CCCTCCTCCGCCGGATGATGGCGGTGGCGGTGGCGATTGCCCACTTGGTGATCCACAGATTTGCCAAATTATTTGCCAAGTTCAGCCAGACCTTCCGTTCTGCCATTAGAGTGTAGAAACTTAAACAGAGAGCCTCGGGGAAGCCCGGGGCTTTTTTTTGTTAACACGACAGTGCGATAAATTCTTTGAACATTGGTTTCAAAATGTCCCTAAAATTTTGGCCCTAGTTTTGCTAAGACTCAAAGTGACTCTGGTTTTGAGATAGCCAGCCTGCAATCGAGGGGTTTTTCGATGTCTGTTCTGAAGTTATTTTTAATGATTCGCCAGTGTGGCTCTGCTTCTTCGGATCCAAAGACAATAGTTCGAACGGTGATTGCGACCGGGTTTTTGGCAATTTTGAATTTGGTTTTGATTTTCTACATTCTTTTTTCTGAGCGCCTATTTTTTTAAATTGACGATGTTTTTTCGTAGAAAAAATATCTCCGCGCCAAGATAAACTATAAAACTAACCGTGAGTCCGACTCCTTTAAGCAGTGCCCAGTTGGTGGTGGACCAGTCAATGGCAGCCCAGACGGCGAGGCCAGTATGAACCGCAAAAAAAACACCTGTGCGCCAAGTGATACCGGTCATTTTTCTTTTTACAATATCCGTGAAGACCTGCCCTTGTTTTTCAGCCATGACAACAAGAAGGGGTTTTTTTAACAAGCAGGATGTCCAAAGGGCGAGTGCAAAAGCACCCTCTATCAGGGCCGGTTGAAGTTTAAACCAAAGACCTTCGCTGGATAGCAGGGAGATCCCTCCTAATATCAGCAGGAGCCCATTTCCGACCCAAGTCATCGTTGCTACTTTTCGATGGCGTATCACTTCAAAGACGATTTCGCCGACACCAAAAATCATACCGGCGATCAGGCCGGCGATGACCCCATATTTTTCTTCAATCACAGTGAAGGCGATAACTGGTAGGAGCCCCCCGAAGAAAAAGGCGAGGGCGGCCTGTTTGCCTTTAGGTGCTGGTTGCAAAATCCACTCCTTGTCCGCAAGGAGGCATTACGATTTGGTCATTTTCCATAATCGTCTTGCCCATAAGGATCGTATGGGTGGGCCAACCAGTGACCTTCATTCCGTCGTAAGGAGTCCAGCCGCAACGACTGGCAATCCAGCGATTTTCAATAACTCGTTCTTTCTTCATATCCACGATAGTGAAATCGGCATCGTAGCCAAGGCCTATTCGTCCTTTGTTTTTTACACCAAAGATGCGTCGGGGATTTTCTGTAACCATTTCAGCAAAGCGCGCGAGCGAAAGTCGGCCCTGGTTCACATGATTCAGCATGATGGGAACCAAGGTCTGCACTCCTGGCATTCCCGAAGGGCTTTGTGGGTAGGGGCGTTCTTTTTCTTCTCGAGTATGGGGGGCGTGATCAGATCCAATCACATCTGCGGTGCCATCCTGAACAGCTTTCCAGATGCGATCGAAGTGGGACTTTTCGCGAATGGGTGGATTTTGTTGAGCGTAGTTTTTCAAGTGGTCATAGCAATCAGGGGCGAAGAGTGTCAGGTGCTGAGGTAGCACTTCGACGGTTGCAAAGTCCTTCTGGTCAAAGAGAAAGTCCATTTCATCTCGGGTTGAAACATGAAGAACATGGACTTTGCGTCCGGTTTTGCGGGCGAGCTTTAAAAGCCGTTTTGTCGAAATCAGGGCAGACTCAGCATCCCTCCAAACAGGATGTGTATGTACATCTCCTGAGCTTTCAGCGAGGTGGCGTCTTTCGCGGAGCCGGAATTCGTCTTCGGAGTGAACGATCACGCGTCGAACTCCCGAACGCAGAATTTTCTCGAGAGTTGTGTCGTTTTCTACTAGCAGGTTTCCGGTGGAGCTGCCCATAAAAATTTTTACACCGGAACAGTGAGGCATAAGTTCTAATTGAGAGAGTTGATCTGCATTTTCACAAGAGGCTCCCACATAAAATGCGTAGTGAGTATGGCAGCGATTTTTTGCCCGGCGAAGCTTGTCTTCAAAATTTTCTTGATTTGTTGTTGGCGGATTGGTGTTCGGCATTTCAAAAACTGTTGTCACTCCGCCGAGGGCTGCAGCTCTTGTGCCGGTTTCTAAATCCTCTTTGTGGGTCATGCCGGGTTCGCGAAAGTGAACTTGAGAGTCAATCACACCAGGTAAAACATGGAGTCCTTTTAAATTAAGAATCTGCGAGGCAGAATCGCCGAGCTGGTGTGCAATTTTAGTAATCTTCCCGTCTCGAATGGCGAGGTCTAGCTGTTCTTCATGAAGACCTTTACCTTCAGAGTTAGGCACTAAAACGGTGGCATTTTTTAAAATTAAATCGAAACGAGTTTGCGACATAGCTGATGGCCTCTTTATGGTGCACAAATTAGCATGGGAGCACACCCTTGGTCTAGATCGAAAGACGTCGGTATTTTCAAGCCCTCCTTTTTGGATTCTTGACGTTGCGAGCAAACGCCGAGAGAATTAAAGCACGCATGGAAAAATTTTTATCATTTTGGAGTCATAACAACGCTCTTATCATTGAAGTCTTGGTGGCTCTGATTCTTGTGTCGACAATTTATTTGGTTTACCGGTTGTTTTTTGGTGCCAAAAGCATGGAGGCTGAAGGGGCAGCTGGGGCTCATTCTGTGCAAATTGAAAAGACCTTGCAAAAAATTTTAGAACAACAGGCGGCAAGGCCAGCAGGAGCCCTAGCTGGGGAGACTCCCCAGGATTTGTTGCTTGAGCTGTCGACAATGAAGAGCACGCTTGAAGAAAAAGACAGGCAAATTCTTGTATTGCAAGAGAAAGCCTCGGTGGCCGCAAAAGAGGCCCAGGATCCCAATGCGGGGCCGAGTGCAGAGGCGATCGCAGCGGCAGCTCAGGCGGCGGCGGGGTTGGCTGAAAAAGAGAGATCTGATTATGAGGCCAAAATTAAAGAGTTGGAGTCTCGCTTAGCGGAGTATGAAATTATTTCGGAAGACATCGCAGATCTTTCGTTCTTTAAGGAAGAAAATGTGCGCCTAACAAAGGAACTCGAGAGCTTGAGGTCTGGAGATTCCGGCGCGTCAGCGGAGGCTGGCAATTCAATCGATGACTCTTTGATGGCGGAATTTGCAAAAGCTGTCGAGGGGCAAAAATCAGCCCTCACCGAAGAATCAAAAAAGAGTGATAATGACTCACTTGTTTCAGAATTCGAAAACCTCAACAAAAAGAGTTAGTATGAAAAAGATGGTTTTGTTCGCAGGAATATTGGCCATTTGTCCTTTTGTTGGTTCTCACGCGGCTATTCCATCTAAAGAGATTATGAACCCGAAGGTTTTAGAAATATTAAACCTTCCAACTGAAAATCGAGTCCAGGTAACGCGAACTTCGACTCAGGATTTCTATAAAGACTATATTGCGGTGGCATTTTCTGAAGCGCAATCAATGAGGCTTCGTTGGCGCGCACTGATGATGGCGGCGGAGACGCGGCGAGAAAAAGCCACTCCGGATTTGCTAAAGGCCGCAACCCATAAGCAGTGGTTTCTGAGAAATGCC
>JAMIQD010000334.1:0-4876 GCA_035914755.1 Pseudobdellovibrionaceae bacterium
TGCTTGATAAGATCCCGGTAGTTTCTTGGAAAAAGCAATTCAGGATGTTTGACAACGAGGGTGTCCTTGACGTCCTGAGGGAGGCTGCTAAATGCCGCAAAGAGTGGGAGATACAAATTTGCTCGGGCATAACTTGTTAAAACAATCATCCAGGTTTTTTCATCAACTTGGTTTTTCTTTTTAAGATCGTCAGCGACACGATCAATGATTTTTTCAGAAAAATTATTTTCACCAACAGCCATCAGCCACTCTGCCTGAATGGCTGATGAAGGGCTCATATCTTTGAGGTTGGCTAAAGAGTACGAAAAATCCTTTTCGTTGCTTTTTAAAGGCGAAAAAGACAGGCCTAGCTCTCTGACGGCGAGAACTCCATAGTAGCCGATGGGGTCCTCTTTGAGGAGTTGCTTAAGCAAAAGCAGGGCTTCTTCATTTTTGCCAATATTTTTGTAGGCTCGAGCCTGCCAGAAAAGGCTTCTGTTTTTGTCCGAGGGGTCTTTGGCCTTCAGAGAGAACTCTTGCAGAGCCAGCGCTGCTTGCTCGTATTTTTTCATTTTGTAGAGAACCCAAGGGTGCAGCCAAAAAACTCGCTCGCGGATCGGTGCTGCAGAAAGGGGTTCGCGGAGGCTCGCCTCATAGTAGGCGCTGGCTTTTTCGAGATCTCCTTTTTCTTCGGCCATTCGTGCTAACACAAAGTAGACCTCGTCTAAAGAGTGCAGGCCTTTGAGTTGGCGTTGGGCCTCACTCAGCGTGCGAAGGGCCAGCCCAAGGCGGTCCTCAGTCCAAAGAGTGCGAGAGAGTAGAATATAACTCTCATGCAGCTGCTGTACTGAGAGAGGATCTTTTTTGTACTTTTTGAAGGACTGCTTGGAGTGGTTGACCATCTGGCTTGTTGCATCGATGTAGGCATTTTTATTTTGTGCAACTTTGTGGGTCATGCGGATATTTTTGAGGGCCTGAAATTTTTCTTCGCGCGTGGATTTGGGGTTCTTCAAAATCTTCTGATAGATTTTGAATGCCTGATCGAAGTTGCGGTGTTGGCGATAGTCCATGGCAACGGCCAGAAGCTCTTTGTTGGCGGGATCTGGCTTTAGCCGTGGTGCCACTTTGTAAAGTTGATCCTGAATAGCTTTTACTTTCTCAAGGTTTTTGTTGGTCTCCGCAAGTTTCAGTGCTTCAGTTAGAGGCAGCTCTTTGTTTTTTTGAATCGATTCTTGCTGTGCGATTTCAACTAAGGCTTCGATATCGTCGTTCACATCAGTGGTTAAACGAGCCTCTTTTAAAAGGACTAGGGCAAGTATATCGCGACTATACTTGTAATTACTTCGATAGGAATCGGCATTCAAGGGTTCAAGGGACTTGCTGTCGCTGCAGGCTTGATGTGCTCGTAGCAAAGCGATTTCTCTCAGGGGAAAGTGAATTTCTTTACTGAGGTTAGAGAAGTTGAAACAGGAAAGGCCGGGATCTTTTTCAAGGCTCAGAAGGCCTCGGCGATAACTTTTCCACCACTTCTGATTTTCAGTGCTGACCACGAGCCCATCAAGGTCTTTAATTCCCAATTCTTGATTTTTAAGAATGAAATCATAACTTGGTGGGTAAGAAGCGGGGATTATAAGACTGTCTTTTTTTGACGTCGTCGCACAACCAATTAGGACGCCAAGAAAGATGATAATCCCCAGTCCGCGGCAGAAATGATCAGGCATTAGTAGGAACGCCTATGCTCAAGAACTGCGATACGGTCGCTTAGGGCCGGGTGGGTCATAAACAGATCAGCGAGAGAGCCGCGCTTTTCTCTTCCGGAAATCTTTAATGTCGCCATCCCATCCTCTCTAGATGGGGGGGCTTCATGCAACGACTGTAAGCGCTTCAGAGCAGCAATCATATTACCAGAAGAGGATATCTGAGCGCTTCCGGCGTCAGCCTTGAATTCTCTTTTGCGAGAGTAGAAATTGACTACGATAGAACCAAGTAAAGTAAAGGCAATGTCGCCAACGATTACGCATAAAAAGTGCACGATGCTACGGTAGCGGTCTTCAACGTTCGAGGCGATGATATTGGCGAGAATGCGCGAGAAAAACATAGCAAAGGCATTCACTACGCCCTGAATTAAAGTCATCGTCACCATATCGCCATTTGCAATATGCGCTACTTCGTGCCCGAGGACACCTTCAATCTCGCTGTCGTTCATTTTCTGCAGGAGCCCAGTCGAGACTGCAACGAGAGAATTGTTTTTGCTTGGGCCGGTCGCAAAAGCGTTTACATCAGGAGAGTCATATACTCCGACTTCTGGCATTTTTGCTAGCTTCGCTCGGCGAGCAAGCGAGTGAACCCTTTCAACAAGACTTCGAAGGTCCGGCTGCGAAGTGTTGGGCTCAATGATAGTGACGCCGTAGAAGTGTTTGGCGGCGAACTTTGACATCAACAGAGAAATAAAGGCGCCACCCATACCCCAGACCAAACAAAATGCCATGAGCATTGGAAGGTGTTGGTTGATTCCCGCAAAGCCGAGAAAGTGGCTCACGAGAGACCACACGATGCCGATCGTCACCATAACCAAGATGTTCGTAAGAATGAAATAACCGAAGCGTTTGAAAAATTTCATTTGCAGACTCCTCTGAGAAAAAACTCCCAGAGTTTAATTTGGCAACTTCTACGGCTATGTCAAGTTGTGACCGTCGCTTTCGGTTTTTTTGAACCATTGCTGCTCTGCCCAGAGGGGGTGGTGCTAAATTGGAACCTGAGCGCGTTGCTTTCTAAATCGACTTGCACTCGTCCGCCGTCAACGAGGCGACCAAATAAAAGTTCGTCGACCAATGGTTTTTTGAGATGTTCATCCACGGTTCGGGCGAGCGGACGGGCTCCGTAAACCTTGTCATAGCCTTTTTTCATCAGCCACTTTAAAACATCTTGCGACACCTGCATGTCGATTTTTTTCTCAGCCAAAGTCATTTTGAGCTCGTCGACAAATTTGGCAACGACCTTGAGAATGACATCTTCAGGTAAATCTTTAAAGCTCACGACCGCATCTAGACGGTTGATAAATTCAGGTGAGAAGGCTTTTTTGACAGCCTCCATACTTTGCAAGCTGCGATTCTCTTCGATGATTCCAATTGAGCCCCGGGCGACTTCAAGGGCCCCAGCGTTGCTGGTCATGACAAAAATGATGTTTTTAAAATCAGCCACTCGCCCATGAGAGTCTGTCATGCGGCCCGCATCCATCACTTGTAAAAGAGCGTTGGTGATATCGGGGTGTGCTTTTTCGATCTCATCTAGCAACAGCACCGAGTACGGATGTTTGTTGACGGCTTCGGTGAGCAGGCCACCTTCTTCGTAGCCGACATAGCCCGGAGGAGCTCCGACAAGGCGGGCAACGGCATGCTTTTCCATATACTCACTCATGTCGAAGCGATGAAAGTGAACGCCAAGGATGTGCGCAAGCTGTTTGCAGACCTCGGTCTTGCCGACGCCAGTGGGACCCGTGAAGAGGTAACTCCCGATAGGTTTGTTGGGGCGGCCGAGTCCACTGCGAGCGAGTTTGATGCTGGTCACTAGGCGATCGATGGCTTCATCTTGCCCGTAGATCAGCGCTTTTAGTTTTTTATCGAGATCTCGGAGTTGCATTTTTTCGTTGGAAGAAATGCTAGCGATCGGAAGTCCCGTCATCTTTGCAATGACTTCTTCGATTCCAGAAACATCAACAATAATTTTTTCGGCGGTCAAATCTTTGAGGCGAAAATAAGCTCCCGCTTCGTCGAGAACATCGATGGCTTTGTCTGGCAAGAGTTTGCCATGAATGTGTTTTATCGCGAGCTCAACAGCGGCTTTTAAGGCTTCGTCGGTGAATTTCACGTTGTGAAAATCTTCATAAGACTTACGCAGGCCCTTGAGAATGGCTATGCAATCTGAGGGGGTGGGTTCGTTGACATCGATGCGTTGAAAGCGGCGATTGAGGGCGCGGTCTTTTTCGAAGTATTGGCGGTATTCAGAGTGTGTGGTCGAGCCAATGCAGCTGATCTCGCCATTTGCAAGGGCGGGTTTTAGCAAATTAGAGGCATCAAGAGAACCACCGGAGGTTGCGCCGGCTCCTACAATATTGTGGATCTCATCGATAAAGAGAATCGCGTTTGGACGCTTTTCGATATCCTTGATGACAGCTTTGAGGCGTCCTTCAAAATCTCCGCGAAATTTAGTCCCAGCCAAGAGGGTCCCGATATCCAAAGAGTAAATCACTGCGTTTTTGAGTTTTTCGGGGACGTCACCGCCAACGATTTTGGCAGCGAGACCTTCGGCGATGGCTGTTTTGCCGACTCCAGGTTCGCCAATGAGTAGGGGGTTGTTTTTCGAGCGCCGCGAGAGAATTTGAATTGTGCGCTCGATGACATCTTCGCGCCCAATCAAAGGATCAATGCGTCCGGCTTTGGCTTTATCATTGAGATTGGTACAGAAACTTTCGAGTGGGGATTTTTTGCTATCGTCGACGGGGCCGCCATCGACATCTGTTCGCTGCATCGCGGTTTCTTCTGACGGAGCGCTATCGCTGTCTTTAGCAATGCCGTGCGAGAGATAATTAATGACGTCGAATTGACTCAGACCCTGTTGTGACAGGGCAAAGACGGCGTGGGAGTCTTGTTCGTAGAACATGGCGACGAGCAGGCTTCCCTCGTTGATTTGGTTTCGCCCAGAGCTTTTGACCTGAATGGCAGCTCGCTGGATCAGACGATGGCAGGCCAGGGTGAATTCGGGATTCCAGCTCTCAAAACCGCCATAGGATTTTAACTGTTCATCAGCGATGGTGGGGGCGTTTTTTTTGAGGTGGTCTATTAAATCGACTTTTAGTTTTTGCACATTAACGCCGCAGGCCTGAAGGATTTCCACCATG
>JAMIQD010000335.1:0-8052 GCA_035914755.1 Pseudobdellovibrionaceae bacterium
TCAAGTCTGGGGGGAAGGCCCGAGAGGCGAATCACTTTCTGCAGGGTTTTTTCGTTGATATCAGCTCCTATTGAGGCCAGGTCTGAGCCGAAGTTTTTGCTAATTATTCCCATGGTGAACTTCTTTAGTTTTTCCTCAGGAGAAATCGACTCATTATTTGCCAAAACAATCAGTTGTTCTAAACGCTCAGGTCCGAACCCCTCACGGCATTTGCCATTGGATTTGGTAGTCTTGCCAGACGTCTCGAAACACTCTGGATGGTACTTAGGATGTACGCGCAGAGCCCAGTCTTTGTATTCATCTGGATCATTCTTTCGAGTCAGAGCGCCGTAGATAGAGACCTTTTCGGGGCGACCACCTTTGAACTCAATCAATTTGGTGGTCAACTGCTCCGGTGTGATTTGACTCGTAGAATCGTCTGCATCGGTTAAAAACACGACAACAAGGCGAGCCTCTTCTCTAAAGAATCCTTCATTGGCTGCGCCTCTGCCAGACTTGTCTAGAGCCGCCATCAAAGGAGAGAAAAACTCTTCAACCTCGGGTCCTCCATTTGCGTAGGAGGCAACTCCGATTTTTAAAGTCGATGCGAGTATCGAAGGCTGATCTTTGGGAGTAAAGTACCTGCGGTCAAAATTTTGTTCTTTACTGTCTTTTAAGAACCGCAAGTCGCCAATTTGGTAAGCATCCTGCTTGGTCTTTAAAAATCTCTCAGAACTGTCCCAAGTAGAAATGACTCCAACATGGTAATCCACGTTGTGCTTTACGATCTTTTCTGCAAAGCGATCGATACTGCGAATTAAATTTGCCTGAGCTGACTTCATACTGTCTGAGTTGTCGATGACAAATAAAATATCAACCTGAGGGTTGAATTCCATCTGCTTTTGGCCACCGTCTTCTGTGATCCAACCGGCCTCTGGAACAGGCACTTTATTACCTTTTGGTGCCTGCGGAATTGTTAAATCCGGGGTCACGACCATTGTTGCAGACTCAGGACTGCATGCGGCTGCGAGTAAACAAAGAGTGAATGAAAGAGTGTATAGTGAGCTGGATTTCACATTTTCCTCCTGATGTTTTGAGGACAAAATTTTGAACGCACTTCATACTTATCGAGTTCATCAAACCAAGGGCGACCATCATCGATAAAAACCAATTGGTCGGCGTTCGTTTCTTTGAAACGATCTTTCTTGAAAATCTTTTGATCCAAATCAACATCAAAATGAAGCCTTTGAATCGCCTCAATTTCGACAAGGTTTAATTTCTGCACAATTTTGAAATTCTCTTCGTTTTCTTGGGTTGCAAGCGTTCGCATTCTTTTTTTGAAGTTTTGAGCTGCAAGATGTTTTGTCGCCTCGAATTTTCTTTTGATCTCTGGTGCTGTGCTCACCTTGTTTTTGTTAAGCGCGGACAAGGCGGCTTCTGAAACTTTGTATTTTAAGAGTTCTCGCTGAAGTCCTGCGTCTTTATAGAACAAATAGGGAAGATCCATTGCTTGGGGGCCAACATCTCCTAGCTTCATAGGAAAGCTAGAGGCCTTTGCGATGACCTGTTGTACAGATTCACTCATGCCTGATTCACTGAGCTTTTGAATTGCTAAGAGGCGACTTTTCATATTTTCTTTAAAAAGCGTATTTGTAACGAAGAGATCTTTATAATCACAAGACTTCAAGTGAGACAGGGCCTGCAAAAGATAAACTTC
The DNA here is from genome assembly GCA_035914755.1 of Pseudobdellovibrionaceae bacterium. Classification (GTDB taxonomy): domain Bacteria; phylum Bdellovibrionota; class Bdellovibrionia; order Bdellovibrionales; family Bdellovibrionaceae; genus JACMRP01. The sequence goes on from JAMIQD010000335.1 coordinate 1,697, forward strand.
TGAGTGAACATACTGATTAAAAGGAGGACTCATTAGAGTTTTGGTCTGTGATAAAACGTCGTCAAATCTATTCTGCCGAAAATATGTCCAGCCAATTTCTTCGACAGCTTCGAGCCAATAGTCGCTCGCCTTGCTAACACTGTTGTAGCTCAGGCGTGCTTCTTCGTAGCGGCCTTTAGCAAAAAGCCCGCGGGCGCGCTTCATCTGTTGTTTGTTTTCGCAATCGGTGCAGTCCTTTATGACTGACTTTTCAAGAGTTTCAAGCTGAGCTGAATTGGCAATCACAGCTGCATTTTTAGATTGTAATGCCGCCGCAAAATTTTCTTCCCAGGTTTTTACCGAAAAACGGTCTGCAGCAAAGCTGCTTAAGCCCGCCGAAAAGGCAATGATGAAGGCCAAGTTTTTGGAAATGGTGATAGATTTCATTACAAGATCCATCCTAGGCCAAGGGTGCCGACTACCGAATCGATGTCGCGGGGGCCTGTTTTAATTAAATCCTGATAACCTTGGTAACGAACCTCTGCTCTTGCCGTGATGTGCTGAGAAAGCCATATACCTACACCACCGCCTGCGGTGACGATAGAAGTAGGCCCGCTTTCAAGACTTATTTGTCCGCCACCTAACAAAAGATACAAGTCAAATTGGATAACGGCAGCGTCGAACGCATTCATTTTTCCGTACATCGGAAACCAATTCAAAACGCCCATTGTAGAATTGAGCGGAGTATCGATATCGACATAACCACCAGACGCGTTGAGGCCGTTGTTAACTCGAGCTTCCTCAAAAACCCGAGTGCCTTCTGGTGTCAGTTTGCTGTTAAAATCTGAATAACGAAGTCCTAGAGCCCAGCGAGGTGTTATATGGTAATCGAGATTAAATCCCAAACTTTGCGTTTGTAAATAGGTTGTTCCGCCGGCTATGCCGCCGTAGTTGATGCCAACTTCAAGACTATTTCTGCGTTCAACAATGCGGTCCTGTACGATGCGAGATTTGATTTCGGGATTAAGGCTGTCTGCCATTTCAATAAGGGCCTTGTTGCCACCTAAAGAATCAAGATCTTTGGCAAGAGAATCTGTTTTTGCCGCAGCAATAGGTGCTAGTTTCTTTGCCATCTTTTTGGGGGCTGCAAAGACGCTTCCAGAGATTGTGATCGCGAGAGTTGAGAGAAGAGCTATTTTTGTAAGTGTCTTCATGTTCATACTCCTTATTTTGCCTGGATCACAGTTGGACGTTTGATTGCGATTTGCATGACCGTGGCATTTGTTGCATTAAATGGGGCGTAGACTTTTATGCCAAAGCGAACGTGAGTCGTGTCTGCATTTTCTAGAATATTTCCACTTTTTGCTTTTTGAGCTTCGACAGAAATATTTTTGGTATCGAATAAAAGGTTAAATTTCCATTTGTAGTCACCGAGATATTCGATTTCGGCGCGGCTTTCATCGGAAGTAATATGACGAACGCCACTCATTTCTAGGTAGTCTGTTCCCGCGATTTGGGTGACATTGTCTTTAAATATTCCAATTGTTGGCTTCTGTGGAGAGTTGTCATCGATCCCTGGGATGCGGGCGACAACTGTAAAGGGCAAAACTTGTCCTTCGTCGACCTTGTCTGGCAGGCCAGATACTGATAACTCCGAAGGTTTTTCATGAGTTCTGAAAACCGAAATAGTGAACACCTTTTCAAGAAAAAGTTTTTGAACTATTGCGACTTTCGTTGCAGAAGTTTTTGCAGAATTAACCACGGGAACGAGAGTAAGCGTCATTACTTTAGGAGGTGTCTCAGAAAAAGAAATTGTATAAAGAGGAGGAGTCCATTTGAGCTCATAAGCATCGGGATCTTGTGGAGTTGAAACATTTGTGAAGGTCGCCCCAGCTGGAAGATCCTTCGCAGTGAGGGTCATTTTTATGCTGGGATCAAGGACACGCAAATAAAACTTTGCTTTTGAGTTCGTGTTCTCGAAAAATCTCAAAGGCATGTCTTTTTTATCAAGTTCTACCTTAATATACGATTCATTTAAAGTGGCCTGTTCGCGAACGACTTCTTTTTCAGTTTCAATGTATTTTGGAATCTCGCGAGGAGCTCCTGGTTTGTAGCCGTTTCCAGTGGTCGACTTTTCGCGAATGTCTTGAATGTCACTGACCGGCTGTTTGCCTCCCGGGCCGCCGCAGGCGACGACGAACATAGCTGATGCGATGAGTGTTAAGTGGTTGAGGTTTTTCATATCTAAAACTCCTCTTATCGACTGCTCACGCGAGCAAGTTCAAATGGGTAAAGCACATCTACGTTTACTTTTCCGACAGGTTTAGGGAACTGCCATGTTTTCATTTTTGCGATCATGCAGTTTTCAACATATTTAGATCCGAGCGATGTTTGTGCGACCTTTGCTGTCGTGATCGTGCCGTTAGGTCCGATTGTAAAGTCGACAGAGACTCGGCCACCAATCGAAGGCTGTGCCTGAAGACCCTTTTCGTAGCAGTAGATGATTTGACCTTTATTTCTATTTATGACAGCAATAATTTGATCTCGATCGAGCCCACCTTCAACAGTAGCTTCCTCATCTAGAGGAAGGCTAACCGCACTAGTGCCGCCGACCAAAGAAATTTTTCCGTAACCGGCTCGGCCGCCGCCAGTTCCGCGAGTGCCGTAGCCACCAGCGCTCTGCGCTTGCCCGCCTTCGCCAGAGGAGCCTGCAATGAGCCCTGTTCCTGGCATCCAGCCTTTAACTCCACCGCGTCCAGTGCTACCGACTCCGCCGCCGCCATTCCCGGCACCAGCAGCGCGGATGTTTTTCATGGAATTAGCGTCCAGGCCCTCTGCATTTCGAGCACCTTTTGGAATTCCGCCAAGAGCTGCTAGTGCGCCAATGCGGCTGACATCTTTAGCTTTTGCCATTTTTACTTTGTAGGGTTTAGTCAAAAGTTTTTTCGCAACAACTTTTCGGTAAACTTTATCGCTGGGTTTGATTTTTGTTTCGGACATTTTTACGTGAGGAACCTGAGTAGCTTCGATCTTTTTAGGCATCACAATAGTTACCAGAGTAGGTTCGACGACGGTTTTTGAAGAAAAATATTTTGCGGCGATCCAAGAAGTAAATAGCAGCAACATGATAACAATCAGATGGCCGACTGCGGTCTTTTCAAGAATGGCTTTTAATTCTTGATCATCATTTTCTTGTTGAAGGTGATACTCAGGGCTATTGCTCATTTCAGAATGAGCCAGGCGAATGTGTCCAAGTCCGCTCAATGGGGCGCCCTTGTCGCCCATGGCTGATATATCAAGAGTTTTTAAAAGCGTGTATTCAATGTCATTCTCGTTAAGCTCATTGAGATTCGCAAGTGCTTCGATGCGGCGCTGCTCTTTTAAATACACAACATTCATTTTTTTAGACGCGACAGCAAAGGTGCGGACCTTTTGTCCCAAGCGATTTTCAAGTATAAGAAGCTTTGCAGTGTTGTTCATACGTGCCTTTAATTTCTGTTCTGATCAATTTTCTCGCGATCAGTAAACTCTTTACGTCCTTGTAAAATATCTTCCAAGTACTTGTCGTTCTCTACTGTCGCCGTGGTACTCAAAGACGTCTGGTACTTGCCACGTAGAGATGTTCCGTCAAAGCGGAAAGAAGTTCCTAACTTCTGGCCGCTAGATTTTGCCGTTGATTTCGGTTTTGAATTCAAGGCAAACCCACTTTGGCAGAGTAGCAATAACAGGGCCAAGATCAGAGAGTGTTTCATAGACTTCTACCCTTCTGTATTTGAGATAGGCGAGCATCCAGGTAAGTTGGCATCAGGGGATGGCCGATTTTTGTCTCTAAATTTTTCAAATTTTCAATCTCGCGAATATCCGTCGGGTTTTTTGAAACGGTCTTTCGAGCCGAATCGAGATCTGTCTTAGAAACTGAGATTTCATTGAGAGCGCTAATGATTTCTGACTGTTTTCTGCCACCATTAGACAATGTCGACAAAAGCTGCAACTCTCTTCGCAACAGTCCTTTTAGTTCGGGACGGACTGAGGCATAGTCTCTGAGCAGTTGCTCGATTGCTTGCGAGCTGTTCCAGATATCAGATTCTTTTTGTTGCGCTATTTTTGCCTTTAGAGAGTAAGGTCTCGATTGAGACTTTAAAGCCTCCGCATATTGCCTCTCTTCGGCGACACTGAGGTTTCGGGGCACAGGCAGCGCTAGTATTTCTTCGACCACGCGATTGTTTTCAACACTGACAATATTTAGCGCAAGTAGCTGAGAGGTGACGTCTTTGTAGCGAAGACTTTGGCCCAAGTGTTTATCAGCCTGTTTCAGGAGCTTAATTCGTTCTTTAATGGTTCTCTGCATGAATGATTCAGATTTTCCGATGATCTTGTGCGAAGAAATACGAGAGCGAAAGTCTGTAATTTCTTTGTAGAAATCTTGTTTAGCAATAAAGTTCGGAGCAGTTTGTCGTGTCAGCTCTCTCATAGAGAGAATAGATCCGAGTCCTTTTTTGTCTTTTGTCCGTGCGTATACCAAAAGGGTCGTTTCATTGAGAATCTCAGGATTTTTGCGGAGTTCAGGTGCCTGAGTTTTTAACTCACGCACGGGTGTCGATGAGAGAATCACAAGGCGTTGTCGTAATGAAATCGCCGTTGATCCTTTGAGCCCGGCTTTTAAAGCTTGGCGGTAGTGATTCGACGGATTCAGTCCAGCAAGATCCGCGAGAGTTCCAAGGCGCAGTTGTCGGTCCTTTGCTGCGAGACGCAGAAATTTCATCTTTTTTGCTGTCAGGTAGGCATTTCGAAAGTCTAGCTTCTTTTCATAGTATCCGACAAGCCGGCCCAAGGCCTCTTCTCGGCTCGCTTCAGACAGGCCGGGGAGAATCAGCAAAGCCTTGAGGCTTTCTAGGTAAATGGCGTCTTCGTTAAGACGCTGGGACAATACGATCATATTATTAAAGTGAATTCGTTTTTCTTCGTTGGTGGAGTTTGCAATGTTGGCTGCTTGTAGTTGCTCAAGAGATTTTTTGAGGTTCCCGGCAGAGGAGTCTTTATTGTTAGCAATCTTGGCTGTGCGATTGGTTAAAGCCTTTCGAGCGATCGTTTGGTACTCTGATCGTGATTGTGGAAAGAGCTGGGCGTACTCCCAAGCCCAGTCCTCAAGACTTTCTTCGTAGCTCATATTAACTAAGCAATCCAGTGACAAATTTGCAGATTTTTTTCGCAGCTCAAATTTTGCTTCTTTATTTTTGGCGATCGCATTAAATGCGATCGCAGCATCTCTGAAGTTTTTGTATTGATAATCTAAGTATGCAAGTTGGTACTGAACTTCGAAACTCTTATCTCCCTTTGGAAAAACCGCAAGATAATGATCGTAAGCGGCCTTTCTGAGCTTGGGATCATTTGCTTTTTCTGCAACAGAGATCTCGGCCGCCAGGCTTTTTTGCTTTTGCGCAGGAGTGGCAGAGTTGTTATCGCTTGCCCCTCTTAAAAAGAGGATGGCAACAGAGTATTTGCCGAGAGAGTCCGCAACGGAAGCACCGCGCTCGGCCATCTCAAGATCAAGGGGGAAGGTCTGATTATAGACGAGATATGAATTAAGAAGGTCCATATCTGGTGTTACTTTTTTAGCTCGATGAAGCTCTGTAACATAACGCTTCATTGTTTTTTCTAATTCAGGGCAAGAGTTTGGAGCCGGGCAGATTTTTTTGAAAGTCTCAGCCGCTTTAGAAAAATCGACTGTAGACTGAGTGGTCATGCCGGCATCGTAGTTCACTTGCATTAGTTTAACAAAGACAGTCAGTCGTTCTTCTGGTGTTAGGCTCTGATCTTCGAGGTAGCGGCTGTAGATTTTGCGCGCTGCTTGTTTTTGCCCCAAACGATCGGCTTCGCCGGCGAAGTGCAAAAGAAGTTCTTTTCTGTTTTCTTTCGGCGAAAAGCTATCATAAGCGTCAATTTCTTTTTGAGTAATATTTCTTCGCGCATAGAATGTGGCAAGATCTCTAAGGATATCTGTATGGAAGACAAGGTCATATCGCGGGCCATCGGCGCTCTCGCGCGTAACGAGCTCCGGACTCTTTACCAAAGTCTCAAGTCTTCTAATGCCAACATCGAGCCGGTCCAAGTTCAGCTCAGACCAGGCCATATTGTACATGATAAGACCACGGCTCGGAACGTCCTTAAACTTTAAAGCAGAGGAGTAATGATTCAGGGCCTCTTTGAATTTTTCTTTAGAAAACAAAAGGTCGCCCAGTCCAGAATGAGATCTTGCTAGAATTTCAGGGCTAATATTTTTTGTTTTTGTGCTTTTGATAATGCGTTCAAAAAGCTCAATAGCTTTATCAATCTGACCAGCCATATCGTGAAGATGGGCCAGTTGAAACAAGATAATA
>JAMIQD010000336.1:0-2071 GCA_035914755.1 Pseudobdellovibrionaceae bacterium
AATATCGCCGATCAATTTCAAAACAAAGGGCGAGCTTACGGGGTGGATTTGGCGCTAATGGCTGAAATGCCCGGTCCGATTGGCCCAAGATTTTCGGTGGTTTGGCAAGACGTTGGTTCAACAGCGTTCTCAAAGACAGCAGGAACGGATGCTCCTCCAAGAATTCGCGATAACTTGTCAGTGGGAGTATCGACGTCCTTAGATTTGCCGGGGCTTGATTTGGTAGCCGGGCTTGAATATAAACACGCGACTGAGAGTGAGTACCAGTTCGGCCAAAAAGTGCACCTAGGAACGGAGATCTCCCTACCACTTATTGATATTCGAGGGGGAATTAGTCAGGGGTATGCCAGTTATGGTCTTGGCTTTAATTTATTTTTTGTGCGCTTCGACGTGGCACAATATACCGAAGAGATGGGGGCTTATCCAGGGCAGACTCCACAAGAGCGGCTACAGGCGGGACTTTCGATCGAATTAGGTTTTGACGCTGACTTTAAATTAACCAGCAAAGATGGCAAAAGACGTAAGTTGAAACAACGACGTTAGTAAACTATGATTGAGCGCAGATGCTCAAGATAATTCAAATTGAATCACCAGCACAAGTAGAAGAACTTTTTAGTTCTTTTGACCCCCAAAAACAATCCTGGGTTGTTTCTGACTTGCGTACAAAATTAGAAATGCAGAAGCTGTTGATTGAGCGTCAGGGTTTTTTTCTAGAGAGCGCCGTTCTGCGCGCTAGTGATTTATGGAAATTGCTACTGAAGCGATTGAAGCCAAATATCCGCATTATATCAAAAGATTTCGCAAGATCCCTTGTTCGTTCTTTTATTGCTGAACACTCCGAAGTTTTTGGTATCAATGTCACCTCTGAGAAGAGCCTTTTTAATTATATGACTCAGCTCGCTCCTCTTGCTTTGGTGCCGGGCTCAGATGAGCGTTTGGCAAGGTGGTTTGAAGAACATCCTGAGGTATCAATACGCTGGCAAAGTTGGTATCTTATTGCGAAAACGGCTTTGCGTTGGATGATCACTGAAAAGAAAGTTATAATACCAGATTGGATTCCAAGTTATCTTCAAGAGGTTGATGGTCTTGAGAGTGTTTGGCAGCAAGAGCTTTTTGTCGATTTAGCCTCCGAAATTTCAAATGTTGAAGCCGAGGTGTTTCAACGACTGGCTCACGGCCAGGATATCACAATTATCGAGCCGCATCCGAAGTGGAGAGATGAGTTTAGGTACTTGCTTCAGCCCTATGAGTACTTGCGACAGCAAACGAAATCGATTTCTCGGCTGACATTGTCCAAAGATATAAAGTCACCTTATCAGGCTTCCCGGTTGTCTGGCATGCTCGCTGAAGTAAAAATGACTTGTTCGGAAGTTCGTGGATGGCTTGATAAGGGGGTGCGCCCTTCGGATATTGCGGTCATCGCGCCTGACATAGAATCTTACTGGCCAGTTCTAGTGGCGTTTCTGGAGCAAGAAGGCGTGCCGACTCAAAAGGACCAGACCACAAAGCTACAAAGTATCCCGGTTCTTCATCAGTGGATTTCTAACTTGCGTGCGGAGACCTCTCGGATTAGCGCGGCAGACTTAGAGGTTTCTTTTTATGGCCGGAAGGAGTCTCATAATTTACGCTACGAAGAATTTATCTCCTTGTTTAAGTCCATTTATGGGGATGAAGACTTATCTCGAAATAAAAACATCTATGAGCTGTATAATGCGCGAATTTCTTTGGATAAAAACATAGACCGCGACGAGTTTTTATCTCAGGCTTTAAAGGCGTGGCTGAGTCTTGAAGAACAAACAGACATATTGGTGCAGGTGCTACGTGAAATTTTTCAAAATGCCTCCGCGAAGGTCGAACTGCCCTATAGAGAATGGCTTAGTTATCTAGAAAACGTCCTCGCGTCCAAGGAGATCCGAGTTACACTAGGAACTGCTGACGGAATTGTTGTGACACCGCTTATGTCGGCCCAGTCTTATAAAATGACCCACAAAATATTTCTTGGTTTGAGTGAGGAAGCCTTAAAAAATAACAACACCCGAAGTCACATTCTCGGTTCTGATCTGAGTCGGCT
>JAMIQD010000337.1:0-2009 GCA_035914755.1 Pseudobdellovibrionaceae bacterium
GGCTCCGCCACACGGAGTGTTGCCTCCGGGTCCCAGGGCTGGCGATTTTCGGCATGTGCCGCATGGGGTACGGCAGGCAAATCATATATAGTTTAAGTCTAGCGCCACTACTATCGGTGCCACTGATGATATACTTAGTCTGTATTTAGAAGCTGAACTTAAAAGTCCCGGTCTTTGGTCCAAAGAGTCGTAGCCAGGACACTCCAACCCATCACGCTTTGATTAGAGAAGCAAATCAAATCTCCTTTCTCTTTGCTAGCAAACTGCGAGAACTGGATTTTCGAGTTGACAAATTTCCCATCATTTATCTGTTACTTGAGCCGAATGTTTCAGAAGGTGAGCCAGCCAAAGCATTTCCAGACTTCATCTTGAAAGATGTTTTAAAGCTCGTTGTTGGTTTCCCTGAGTCCTTTTTATTCAGTTATCCGGATAGATTGAACAAAAAATTCGCTTCTTTTATTTCGCAACATTTGATGGCTGTCAGTTCGCGCATAGGACCAAATGATTCTAATCTTATTAAAACCACTGAATCCTTGATTCTCGAGCAAGGATTGGAACTTACAGTCTTATTGCTAGAAAAAAAGACACGAAGGTACAACGTCAAAGTGTTCTTTAGCTGCACTCGAAAAGCAATGGATCCCCAAGAGTCTTGTGTAATCATGCCAGAAGGTCAGGACTATACTGCAAGAGTTGATGTTCATTTAGAGATTTCGGATAAAAAAATTGGTGTTAGCCAAACTCGCTTTTTATTCGAAACATCGCCATTACTAGTCTCTTTGATATTTACAGACGCAGTAATAAGAGGAAATCAAGTTGAATTTATTCCGAATTCGTCAGAACAGGCTCAAGCATATTTGAGAAACAATCCTTACCCCAAAATTGTGCCAATCTTTGAAGAAGGAAAGCAGCCTGAAATTCATTGAATCCGGGCTACTTCAAGGCCAAAAGCTACTTGCTGTCCGGAGTCTGCAAAATAAACCATGTCAAAAAGTCAGGACAACCATGAGAAAGGCGAATAACCCTGACGACGAAAGCAACGAAAGACGTGATGGATGAGGGCCCCCCAAATACAAAAAGTCAAAAAAGGGAGAGGGCTGGAAAATTGCTTTCCCGAGACCCTCTCCAAGTCAGCTTCTACGACTTTCTAGAAGAACCGTAAAACATATTGAACGTTACCGGAACCCTAACTCAGCCATGGCGAAGAATGTCATAAAACAGCCTAAACCCTGTTGGTATGAGACTATACATTGGAAGAGTTTTTCTCCTACTTCTCTTTCAGAGCTAAGAAGTAGGTGAAGCCGATATCTTGGTTTTCTGGCGCATTCTTCATGTTACTGAACCACTGCTCAGCAATGGGATAACAGTCGAGAATCTCTTTGGCACACTCGGAGTATCTTTGATCCCCATATGAGAACCAATACTCTGGATAACGATTCTGAGCATTAGTATTCGCAGGATTCAATCGCCCTCTATAGTCCAGATCCAAATCCCAAACCTTGACGTTATTCTCCGTTACAGGCGGCATTTGATCGTTAGGACCACCGTGCCAGGTGCCGAAGCGTCCAGAGTATCCATATTCTAGAACAAGCTCAGGCTCGCCCCACTTGTTGAACTGAAAACATAGGAGGTCAATTCCTTGGTCATGTATGCGCCTCAAATGGGGCAAACTACCTTTAAAGCCAAGGCTTCTCAAATAAGGCAGTACATCTTGCTTTAGTTGAGCGCGCATTCTATCACTCGAGGCCACTAGCTTCTCCACCTAATGGGCACTTACGACAGACCCATGATATCACCACTTGACCTCCGGCGTGATTTTGGCAAACTAAAACTGAGCAGATTTTTGGCAGGCGGCAATCCAAATTTGAGCAGTTTTCGAAAAGTGTCGATAATGGAGAGACCCCAAGGGTTGGGGTCTAGAAAATTGACGGCAAGCATGATTGATCAAGACACCTGGGTGGCGGTTCGCCTGCTGCACCACAGGCAGAGCAAGAGCAAAAGTTGGATAGCTA
>JAMIQD010000338.1:0-6751 GCA_035914755.1 Pseudobdellovibrionaceae bacterium
GTTAACTTTGGTGGTGGTGCCTGCAGCCTATGAGTACATCGAAAAGTTCGGCAGTGGGGAACTCGAAAGTTCGGCAAGCTTGTGAGTCGAGACGAAGAAGTTGTTTAAATATTTTAAAAGGAGATTTTTAATGAAAGCTTTGGTTTTAGTAGCCTTGTTATTTGCTAGCGTTATTGTTCAAGCAACAACTCCGGAATACATTCAGGCGGTAGCGTTTCCACGCACTGAAATTACTTTTGGCGGCGGAGCGGCTTTGCAAACCGGTTATTTGACGACGGCAAATTCTGCGGGGGCCTATTCGGTGGGACTTAACTTTGGTTTGCCAGGTGGAATTTTTGCTTTTGATTGGCAGGGTTTTCGAGCGGATCATGATACGGGTGAATTTGCGCTAGCAAATAATCAGGTGGTTTCTGCTCAGAGTTTTTCTTTTGTTCCTTACTTGAAAGTTTATAATAAGGATTCTTTTTATCTTCTTTTGGGAATTGGTTTTTCGCAAGTAAGCCTTATGCAGTTTGATCCAGACTACTATACGACTTACGGCACTTTTGCAGCTTCAGCAATGGCCCGCTACAACTTGAATGAAAAGTGGTCCCTGCAGTACAAGACTTTTTGGTATGCCGTGAACCAGACGGTGAATAACCAAAAAACTTCTTTCGAAGTATGGAACCACTTCGCTTGCGCGGGATATAGCTTTTACTAATAGAGCTCGTAGATTTTGTCTGCGATGCGAACGCCGTCACAGGCCGCCGAGGTGATTCCTCCGGCATAACCCGCCCCTTCGCCGGCGGGATAGAGTCCTTGATGGCTGAGGCTTTGCAGGGTTTCGTCGCTCCGGGTGATGCGGATAGGACAACTGGTGCGGGACTCAACGCCATAGAGTTGAGCTTCGGGGGTAACAAATCCCTTCATGGATTTGTTAAAGCTTTCAAGCCCAGATAATATGCGGTCGCGGATAAAGGGCGGCAAAAGTTCATCAAGGCGAATCGCCTTTGTTCCCGAAGGACAAGAGCCCGGCGTCACCGCGCCCGAGCGGGAATTTATAAAATCCATTAAATTTTGCGCGGGGAGTTCTCGTTTTCCGCCAGCGGTAAGGACAGCTTGATAAGCCTGAGTCTCAAGGCGACGGCGCAACTTGAGGCCGCCAAAAATATCTTCGCCGAAGTTTTTTTGGTGATCAACACTGACGACGAGAGCGGCGTTGGCAAAAGGGGAGTTGCGATTGTAATTACTCATACCATTGCACACAAGACCATCGACTTCGGTGCCGCTCGAAAGAACATAGCCTCCAGGGCACATACAAAAACTATACACCCCAATATTGGTTTTATGGTCGTGATAGGCGAGTTTATAGTTGGCAGAACCCAGCTTGGGATGCTCGGCAAAGTCCCGGTATTGAATTTTGTTGATGGCTTTTTGTGGATGCTCTACCCGAAGGCCCATAGCAAAGGACTTGCCCTCAAGAAAAACTTCTTTTTCTGCGAGATGCATGAGCATATCTTCTGCGGAGTGTCCGGTCGCAAGGATCACATGGGGAGAATGAAAAGTCTTTCCGTGCTCGGTGACAACTCCCGCGGTTTGTTTGTTTTCAAAAAGAATTTCAGTAACCTGGGTGTTGAAGTGGATCTCACAGCCGTGAGCTTTTAAAAACTCTCGCATTTTCGGAATGACCCTGCGGATTTTGTCAGAGCCCACATGGGGATTCGCGAGCCACTGGATTTCGGCGGGAGCTCCGAATTGCACGAGTCTGTTTAAGACATAAGGAATGTGAGGGGACTTAATGCGAGTGATAAGTTTGCCATCGGAGTAAAGCCCGGCTCCGCCCTCACCGTAACAGACGTTGTTGCGGCGATCGAGCTCGCCGTAACGCCAAAAGCGATTGATGCCCTTGATACGCTCGGAGCTTTCGGAGCCTCTTTCGAAAAGAATGCAGGGGATTCCTCTTTCGACCAAACGGAGGGCGGCAAAAAGACCGGCTGGGCCAGAGCCCACAATCAGGGGTTTATCAGGGAGAGTTTTATTGAGCCGGCTGACTTCGAAGGTTTCAGTTTTTAAGGACTCGCCTTTTTCTGCGACCTCGAGAGTGTAGACAAAGTGAACGCTGTGGGATCTGCGGGCATCGATGCTTTGTCGAAGAATTCGGTAAGGACCATGCTCAGGCATAAGATACTGGAGCTTTTCCTCAAGATCGGACTCAATAGGAACTTCGATATTCTGAAAAATGCGTGACATGCTACCAACCTAGCACCAGAATGGGGCCCATGTCAGCCATTACAAAATTCTTACCGCGAAATCATCTCAGTTATCTTGTTGGCCGGCTTGTTCATTGGCGGGGACCGAGTTGGTGGGCAAGATTGACCATCGAGATTTTTGCCCGCGCTTATAGTATTAATGTTGCGGAAGCCGAGTTGTCTTTGGACAAGTACCCAAGCCTTGGCGAGTTTTTTGTCCGCAAGCTCAAAACTGGAAGGCGTCCAGTTGCAGAGTCGGCTTGGGTGGTGCATCCCGCCGACAGCCAGATTAGTGAGCACGGAGAAATTCATCAGGGGCGTCTTATTCAGGCCAAGGGGCGTGACTACAGACTCCAAGAGTTTTTACTGCAACCAGAAGCGGCGGAGATTTACGATCAAGGTTATTTTATTACTTATTACTTGTGCCCGACGGACTATCACCGCGTTCACTCTCCAGTGGACGGCTTTGTTCGCAAGGTCACCCATGTTCCTGGGGAGCTTTGGCCGGTAAATAAATGGAGTGCTGAGAATATTCAGGATCTTTTTTCTGTGAACGAAAGAATGATTGTTGAAATTGCCACTGAGTTTGGTCCGGTCTCTTTGGTTTTTGTTGGGGCCACCAATGTGGGGCAGATTTTGCTGAGTTTCGATGAGAGTTTTGTTGGCAATCAGATGCCGCCTTTAGGCGGGCCGCGAACGGTGGAGTATAAAGACCCCATCGAAATAAAAAAAGGCCAAGAGCTTGGGATGTTTCGCATGGGCAGCACTGTTGTGATGATTTACAGCGAGGGCTTTCGGACTCTCTACCCCGGAAAGCTGAACCTCAATCGTTATGTACGTTATGGTCAGTCCCTGGTCTGATCTCAACAGCAGACATCCTAAACCGGAAAACTGCATTCGGTGTCGGGAGTTTCTGAAACACTCACACTGGTTAAGAGGGGCAGCTTTTTTACGGCCCTTTCGAATATCCACCGAGAGAGAATTTCAGAGGTCGGATTTTCAAGCCCTGGAACTTCATTTAAAACCCGGTGGTCTAACTGCTCCAAGAGGGGCTGCATCTTCGTTTTAATTTCGTTGTAATCAATCACCCAGCCGAGTTGAGGGTCCGCTTCGCCCACTAGCGTGAGAGTGATTTTAAAGCTATGCCCGTGCACACGAGAGCAGGGATGAGTTTTATCCAAATGAGGTAAAAACCTTGCGGACTCTATCTGAAAATGCTGTTTGAGTTTGAATTTCATGCTATAGAAATACTATGACTACGACGACCTTACAATTGGCAAAACAAAATTTTAAATTCTCTTCAGCGCATTTTTTGATTTTTGATGATCAGCATGCGGAGAAGCTCCATGGGCATAATTATCAGGTGAGAGTCGAGATCGGGATTCCTAGTCCAGAAGCCATTAAAGATTCTGGATTCTTCGTCGATTTTAATGTCTTTAAGAAATACATCAAGAGTCGGCTCGATCAATGGGATGAACTGGTGCTATTGCCCGAGCGTCATCCCGAAATGAAATTTCAGCCGCGAGGGAAGGGGCTCGAGGTCACTTTTCGTGATCGTTTCTATGTGTTTCCAGTAAACGAAGTGGCTCTGCTTCCGGTCAACAATACCAGCGTCGAACAACTGTCACGGCTTTTAGCGGAGGATTTTGTGGGAGAGTTTCGATCCTACAAAGTTAGCTTCGTTAGTGTTTATGTCGAAGAGACTCCAGGGCAAGGGGCGACAACCAAGGTGACTGCGTAATTTCACTCAGCGAGATTTCTCGCACAGCTCGGAAGTTCCAAAAACAGATGGTGGCACCTGTGTTTATGAGCCAATCATTCAGTCTTTCTTCAACGACGCTCGGGGAGCCATCGCAGCTGATATGGGCGAAATCCGCATAGTTTTGAGCTTCAATCACAGTCCAGGACCAAGGGGTTTTTACGCGACTTTGCAAATCACGATTGGTGCCCTCTAGGGACTTGCCGATGCGAGCCACAAGGAGCCGTCGTTTTTGCGGATCACGAATTTGCTCCAGGGTTTGATCAATCAACTTGGGGTTATCCATAGGGACGACAAAGCTGTCATTTCCACTTGGTGCTTGAAATAAAAAGTATCTGCGCGCGGGAGCTTGATTAAGAACTTGAACTTCATCTTGAAGGGGAACTTCCTGCGATAAATCAGTGAAAACCTTGCCAGTCCACCGTCCTTGCCCGCGCAGAGTCATTCGCCCGACTCCTTGCGGAAGGGATATTTCAGAGGAGCTTGTGGCAAAGTCTTCGCTCAAGGTCAGATTTTGTTTGGAGCCCGACGAAAACTCAAACTCGATGGAGATTTCGTTTTTTGTCTGCGCCAGATTTATCAGATGTAATCGTAGTTTTTTGACCAGAGGTGGTATTTTGAGGCTCTTCCACGGGGAACTGAGATCTTCAAGTCGCCAAGAGAGGGAGCTACTTTTGCAGAAAGAAGTGAATTTGAGGTTCTTATTGTGAGTTTTGACCGCGAGGGCATTTGAGTCTGCACTATAGTCGCTGGCGACAGCGAGCACACGAGTGCTTTTGGCTGAGACCTCGTAGTGTTTTTCATGAAAAGGCGTCGATCCAAAGGCTTGAAACCAAAGCGACTCAGGCTGTTCGGAGATATTTTCGATTCTCAGAAAGCTATCGCCCACCGGACAAAGCAGAGGAGAGTAGTAATTTTCGGCTTGGGAGCTTGAACTCCAGAAAATTGTTATTAATAGCCCCAACCAAAGCAGTGTTTTCATGTCTTCTGGATCGGAGTTTGGTATTGAAACTTAACCCTAAGTCCTAGGACCTTCGCAGAACTAGACATAGGTTATACGGGTTAGCGCTTGCGATGCGTCATATTGATCCAGCTGAAAGTGATTCTCACTTTGCTTTCAATTCGGCGGCGTATTAAAAAAGCCTTCTCAAAGGCCTTTCTCTCAGGATAGCTACTGCCCATGACTTTGTTGAACTTTGCTCAAACTCAGACCTCCCCGGCAGACCTCGAAATCAGTAATTTCACAGGGGCCTCTATGATTTGTGAGCGTCTGCACGAAATGGGACTGCATCGCGGGCAAAAAATTAAACTGCTTGGAAGAGCTCCCCTCAACGGTCCCTTGATTATTCAGTTTGGAACTAGCTTTTTGGCTCTTCGCGCAGAGGAGGCTGAGTGCACTCTGATTCGACCACGCTAAAATCACCTTCGGTAGCCCTTGTTGGCGCGCCGAATAGTGGCAAGACGACTTTATACAATTGGCTGACAGGCTCGAACTTTAAAACGGTGAATTATCCTGGCGCGACAGTGGAGTACTCCCTTGGGAAATTAGCTCCCCATTTGCGAGCAAGCGAAGCGCAAATTCCCTGGGTGATGGATACCCCGGGGACCTACAGTCTTCACCCTAAAAGTGCCGACGAAGAAGTGACTGTCAAAGCTCTCTATGAGAATCCAGAGCTGGGCCGAGTAGACTCGGTCGTGGTAGTTGTGGACGGGACACAAATGTCTCGTCACTTGCAGCTGGCACAGCAGGTGAGAGAAACGGGTTTTCCGATGGTGATTGCTCTGACCATGTCGGATCTTTTACGTAAGCAAGATATTCATCCAAATTTAGAACTTTTAGAAAAAGAATTTCAGTGTCCAGTGATTGCATTTGATGGTTTGCTGGGGGGAGGTTTGCGGGAGTTGGTTCAGGCTATTCGTGAGCTTAAATCTCAACCGCAAGTGCGAAGGCCAGTTTCTTGGGGATTTGAAGCTCAAGATCGCAAGATTCAAGATTGTGATGACCTGGCAAAGCGTGTATTGAATCAAAAATCCAATCAGGGGCATGACAAGCTTCACGAGGTGGTGAAGGCGACACAGAGCCTCGATAGGTTCTTTTTGCATCCCATTTTTGGTCTGTTGTTATTTGTGTTGATCATGACGGCGCTATTTACAAGTATCTTTTGGCTCGCAGCTCCTTTGATGGATGTCGTGGATGGTTTTTTTGGGGAGCTAAATGCCTTCGTTGGCAGTTGGGCGCCTGGGGCGCTGTGGACAGATTTTTTGGCAAACGGAGTGGTTTCAAGTTTTGGGGCCGTTTTGGTTTTTGTTCCGCAGATTTTTATTTTGTTTTTAGGGATTGGAATTCTCGAGAGCACGGGATACTTAGCAAGGGCTGCGACTTTGATCGATCGGCCTTTTTCTATGGTGGGCATGAGTGGACGTTCGTTTGTCCCAGTACTGTCGGGTTTTGCCTGCGCGGTTCCAGCAATGATTGCGACTCGCAATATCTCTTCGGCCCGAGATCGCTGGATTACAACTTTTATTATTCCGCTAATGACCTGTTCAGCGCGCCTCCCCGTGTATGCTTTGCTTTTGGCTTTTGTCTTTAAGGATCAACCGGCGTGGAAAGCGGGATTGGCCTTGACGGCTCTATATTTTGCGGCGGGCTTTGTCGGCGCTGTGGCGGCGGCAATTGTAAATCGCTTTTTACCCGAGGGACAGAACTCGTTTTTTATGATGGAGTTGCCTTTGTATCGTCGCCCCCGGATGCAGGTTTTGCTTC
>JAMIQD010000339.1:0-3342 GCA_035914755.1 Pseudobdellovibrionaceae bacterium
CCTACAGGGTCCCATTGAAAAACTTGATATCAATACTATTCCAGAAATCCGCTCCATGTCAGAATTGACTGAGGCTTTTAGCTTTATCCGCGATTCAAAGTTTATAAATGATCCCACATTAAGGTTTCCGCGTCGATTAAGCTGGCTCTACCCTGATGATGGCTGTTTTGTTCGCGCAGAACTAGCTGCACAATTTATAAAAGATATTGGCGTTGCGGTCCCCAAAAAAATGTACGCTTTTGGCAACTTAGAGGCTTCCACAAAGAATACAAAAACAGGATTCGTATCGTGGTGGTATCACGTTGCTATCACCTACCGTGTCGGGACATCTGTGTATATTTTTGATCCCGCTATAAACTCAAAGGTTCCTCTAACGCTTTACGAATGGCACAAGGCCATTGGCGGCAAAAAAACTTCGATTCAATATAGTGTATGCAGTGCTGAATCTTTTGACCCAACCTCTCCCTGTGATCCCTCAAGTGCGATATCTCGAACATCAGCAGTTTCAATCCAAATTGAATACTTAAATTACGAATGGGGACGTCTTCGGGAGCTACACAGAGACCCCGTCGCAGAATTAGGCGAAAAACCGCCCTGGAGAAATCAGTAAACTTTATAGAGTCGATTTTTCATCGTCAACACTGCCAACTTTAACACTATCCCAAAGAGGCAGCGACGATACTAAATTCTTCCTTTGCGCCTCAAACTGCCCCATGAGAGCCTGGGGAACAGGATCTGCCGAAGGAAACTTCTTGCCAAGTGGATCTACGAAACGCCCGGACTGAAAAAACTCAAAATGTAGATGGGGACCCGAAGACAAACCTGTATTTCCAACGTAACCAATGACCTGTCCTTGGGCCACTCGAGAGCCCGAGCGAATACCTTTGGCAAACCCCTTAAGATGCTTATAAGCCGTCATATAAATTGAATTGTGCCGCAATCGAATCATATTGCCAGCAGTCCCTCTCCAGCCAGCTTCGCTAATAACACCGTCGCCAATAGCCCGGATGGGAGTGCCAATGGGGGCCGCATAATCAACCCCAAGGTGGGGACGATTGATTTGCAAAATGGGATGAAAACGCTTGGTCGTAAATCGAGAAGAAATTCGGCCAAACCGCAAAGGGCTTTTCAAGAACATTTTTTTTAAACTCGTTCCGTCAGGGGCAAAATACCCGCGCTCTCCGTCCCCAACATCAAATAGAATCGCCGAATATTTCTGATCCGCAGTCTCATACTCCGCCGCTAAAATAGAGCCCCAACCGATGGGCTGTCCTTTCACCCATTTTTGCTCAACCGATATTCTCCAGCGGTCACGGACTCGAACTTCGCGACTAAAATCGATCTGCCAAGCAAAAACCTCGGACAAATCTGAAATTAAGTTCGGATCCATTTTCGCCTGAGTCGCGGACTCCCAGAGAGAGCTTTTCACAATTCCTGTAAAAGTCCTTATCTTTATATCAACGGCTTCAATGTTTTTTTCAGCAAGCCAGGTGTCTCCATTTTTTTTAACTTCTAACTGCTCGACATGTGAAAAACGAAAACGCACCCCTATGACTTCATTCTGAGAACCTGGAAGATACGTTAGCTGAAAACGAGTTCCTGCATGCAATCGCCCCAAATCATTGATTGGCTTTGCGGCTTCAACAATTTGGTGAATCGATTGCGGGCTCACTCCCAGTTCGCGAAAAACAGAATTTAAAGTGGATTTTGGCGGCAAAACATATGGGAAGGCTTCTTCTAGAGTCGGAGCTTCTACTCGGACCTCTGTCTGAACTCCATCGTCCACGCTCTCAGAAGCCGCAAGCAGTCCCTTGAGCTCGTGCAAATCCCACAGGTAGGCCCCCAACGCTCCAGCACCAAAACCAAGAGCCATTATAAATGAAATTTTGAGCCAACTAATGCTATTCTTCACCGGCCCATTATAGACAAACAACCTTGCAAAGGTGAAGGGTTTTTCTGTAAATTTTCCTATAATCGCCTTCGACTTCGAATCCACAATCTCAAGGGAGTGAGTTCTTTTTCACTAAGCCCCACGAAATTTCCCATCAATCTATAGGGCGCCTCGTGACTGTTGGTCTTTTCAACTGAAACAATCCTCAAGGTCACCGTACTCACACCCATTTCTTGAAACGCCTCGCTGCTCACCTTCAGTAGAGCACCTACAGCTGGAGCCACCGTCGACTGGAGCAAACACCCCAACTCCGAAATTGTCAAAATATCAGTTTTCGTATCAAGCTCTGCCTTTAAATTGACGGGCGCCTCAGCAAAATGCGGAGCATCCTCGGCTTTTTTAGAAAGCAAATTGCGAATTTTAGCAAGCAACAAGGTAGGATCAATAGGCTTAATCACATAGTCGTTAGCTCCCGCCTCAATTCCTTTCTGCACATCTTCTTTTTCTCTTTTTCCCGTCAACAGAACAACCGGAAGGTGAGCCAGTTTGGGCTGATTTCGAATAGTTCGAAGTAAAGCAATTCCATTCCCCCCCACTGACATCACAACGTCGGAAATAACTAAATCAAAGGGCTCTTCTGTTAAACGCGCCATGGCGTCAATGGCATTCGTACACGCTGTTACAAGGTGATTTTCGCTTCGAAGCAAAGCTTCCAATGTCAGCAAGACACTTTGTTGATCATCGACAATCAAGATATGAGCCATGAGAACCTTCCTCTACGCAGCATTCTGGGTTAAGTACTGTTGCAACTCACTCAGACTTTTTTCGAGTTGTTCATTGATTTTCCCTAAGAGTTGCATTCCACTTGCCACATCCTCTATATCTTCCATATTTTTACATAATTCTGAAAGTCTTTGAGCTCCCAAAGTTGCACTCGTGGACTTTAGTGCATGTGCCATTTCAGATGCCTTGGCCAAATCTTTTTCAGCTATGGCTTCACTCATTGCGGTAACAAGGCCTGGAGCCGTGGATACAAAATCCTCAATCAACGCCTGAGTGAGACTTTTATTATTAACCACGTAACTCCGAAGCTTTTCAAGGGCTGAGAGGTCAATAACCTTTATATCCGTCTTTAACCAACGATAAAGAACCTCAGTTAATTTTTCAAGCTCGAGGGGTTTCGTCAAAAAATCGTCCATACCACATGCAAGGCAGCTGCTTCGCTCGCCGCTTGTTCCCTCGGCGGTCAAAGCCACAATCGGTGTTTTTTCTTTAACTTGGCCTTCGCGAATTTTTTTTGTCGCATCATAACCAGTCATAATCGGCATCTGACAATCCATAAAGATTAAGTCGTAGGACTTGTTAAGCGCCATCTCCACTGCCACTTGTCCATTATTTGCAATGTCGACTTCAAGCCCCAGTTTTTGCAAATAGATTGAAGCCACGCGCTG
>JAMIQD010000340.1:0-1677 GCA_035914755.1 Pseudobdellovibrionaceae bacterium
ATAAAATGAAAATACCTGATGCGCCCCGAGTTGCCCTGGGCTGTCGCCGAGGACAAATCTGTATCAATTCAACCCGCCCGCAGTCTCTTTATCTCTTGGGGTAAAACTGTTCAGACAAACGGAGCCACTTCTGTTAGCTTGCGTAAGCCTTTGGAATCCATTAAGAAAGGAACGTTGTGACCACCTTGCCCCATATTTGCCGTTAAGGTTGGAACAACATTTTCACCTTTATCGCGGACCTCATATTTCCGCAACTGAAGTATTGATCTCGGCGTAGAGCCTTTCTCCGTCAGCATTTTGTAGTATTTGTTCTCTGGGTAAAGATAGTATGAGTCATCTTCCAACCCACCATCAAAATCAATAAACTCCGAAAGATCTTTTTGAGAACTGGTCAAGGGGAAATTGAGTGATATCTTCCCGTTCCGAAACCGGTTGGTCGCAAAAGCAACCATAAAGAGTCGCTTCCGCCTTTGGGGAATATGGGTGTAGTCAAATGAGTCCAATTCGAAGGCGTTGTTCTCACGAAACCAATATCCAGCTTTTTTTATCTGATTGGTGAGTTCAATAAACCAACTACCACCCTCTCCTACTCGTAAGTTCGGTGAATTCTCCAGTAGTAAAACACTCGGCCTGGCATCACCGAACTCCTTTACTAAACGGATGATTTCATAAAATAGCTGCCCCCTCGGATCATCAAATCCCTTTCGCTCACCCGCGACAGAAAAACTTTGACACGGGAACCCTGCATGCAATACATCCACCGGACATAATCCATCCTTTTCTACTGAAATGTCTTTGATGCTCTTGGGTAATCCTGCAGCGTCTAACAATACTTTGTTACCCAAATTCGCACTATATGTTCCGACGGCAGCGAGATCGTTCTCAATAGCCCAAACTGTGGGAATACTTGATTGCTGAAATCCAACGCAAAATCCACCAATTCCAGCGAAAAGTGCACCTGCCGTTAAGGTATCTTGTTTTTTTACCATCTTAGAGTTCAAAAGTGATTTGCCGGGAGGAGTTCCCACTTAAAAAGCTTTGCTTCAGCAAATCCATTTGATTTTGCAGAACTTTGATTATCTTTTTGGCTTGCTCCTCATCAAAATCATAATTTCGGCGATTCGCTAAATTCGCTACTAGCTCTAGGTCCTTGATCGCGCGGTTAACACGTTTGTTGGCAAGTTCTACAAACTTCGCACGCTTGTCGCGTGCCAGCGCATTATTTGTCTTTGAATACATAGACACTCCTGATGCAACTACATTTTTCAAATGTATCACACATTTTTGCTATGTATTTCTTTGGTTGACTTTATCGTTCTCATGGTGCCTCTTGCAGTGGGCAACACCTAAGGCTAAGAATTTATGATCATGAACACGCTTGTTGATTGACTGCTCGTAGCTGCTTACTGACTCAGCAATTCCACGTAGCTTCTATAGCTGTAGCTCCGATTCTTCTTTTGCCCCGTCAGCTCTGTGACGATGCCCAAGTCTTCCAGCACATTCACTGCCGCAGTGGCGGTGGGGAAGCTGGTGGCCAGCCTCTGGCGCACTTGGTCAATCGTGAAGCGCGGCATCATGGGCAGCATCTCAAACAGGCGGTAGCTGCTGGGCCCGGCTTTGGGCGCAGCCAGCAAACTGCGGCGGTCGGTGGCCAGCAGTGTGGCGATGGCCACAATG
>JAMIQD010000341.1:0-17627 GCA_035914755.1 Pseudobdellovibrionaceae bacterium
GACATATGATTTGATTCACAAAATTCGAGATATTGCTTCAATTGAAGGTGGCTCCGCTCAGCAGTTTATCGAAACATTTGATACAAATGTGGAAAATGAAACGCTTGATAAGTTGCTTAAAGTTGAACGAGAAATTCTTAAGGTAGCTAAGGACTTTGAACTCATTTCAAATCGCGAGTTTTATGAACTTGAGAAACTTAGGAGTGATCGGCATCGGTGTGCACATCCCTCATTTTCAAGTGAAGACGATCTTTTCCAGCCAAGTCCTGAGCAGGTGCGATTCAATTTGGTAAATGCACTTAGTTTTGTTCTGACTCAAAAGCCGATTCAGGGAAAGAAAGCTATTGAGAGAATTATTGGATTCACTAAGAGTGCAAACTTCCCCGAGGACTACCAGGAAGCTAAAAAGCTTCTTGAGTCTCAGTATTTCAGAAATACGAAGCAAACAATTATTTTTAACGTATGCAAAATTTTAATGAAGGAATTGATTCGTACTGACTGGACAAAGATAGACCCCGCTTTGAGAAGTAAATATCTTTACGTTCTAAAAGCGATTTTTGAGGCTGATTCAAAATCGGTTACGCCAATCATTACGTCAGTTCTTAATTCTTGTGTAGATGTTGTCGATGAGTTTTCTGGTCTAAATTGCATGTCTATCGTGTGGGTGGATTTATCACTTTGGAATTGTTTAAACGCGGCAAATAGGCAACTTGTTAAATCACTCATTGGCCGTGGAGTGGCTGATAGATCAGGTTACTTATTAGATTGTCTTTCTGTTGTTGATCTTGCGGATTCGGTTCAGTGTCGTCTGAGCTCGATCTCTGACGAAACCTTAATTGCAATGGCGAACGAAAACTCAAATAAAATATTGAAACCGTATTTACTTGAAAGATTCTGCGAAAATCCTAACTTTACCAAAACAAGGGATTTTGGGAATAAACTTGCTGGGTCATATTCGAAGTTTTTAAGTGCTTCGGATGTTAAGAGAATGTTGACGTCAGCTGCTTCTAGCAATCAAATTTACGGTTACTTTTATGCAGATCAAATTATGAAAGACCTGTTTAATAATACGCGAGATCGTCTTCTTACTGAGACTGCCGATGACTGGCGTTCTATTTCATCTTCAGGACGATTCAATGAGTTGAGAACATATCTCATAGCAGTTGGGGTAGTTCAAGATACAACGACTTAATCGGCGCTGCTCTGGATATCGCCAGTGGCGGTTCTTCGCCATCTTCAGCCATTCAGGTAACTAGTCAAATTCTTTTCAGAATCACCTAACAAGGGTGGCGTAGAGTCGCCACCCTTGTTTCGTTTTCTCGCTCAACGGTTTGGTTCACTTCCTCACTCAATTCAACAGCTTAACCCGTTTGGCTTCTCACTAAGTCAACGAGCGGTTCTTTTTGCTTTGTACATCTCCTCGAAAGCCACGATCAGCGCGGCTCATAACTCGAACAAAGGAGGTGCATCTATGAATACAAATCAAAACCAAAAACAATCTATGCAAGAGTCAAAACTAAATCTTGCTCTCATTCCGTTGGAAAAGGCGGAACAGCCTTCGATCTGGCAAAGATTGAAAATGGCGTTCGTCGCATCTGACGAATTAGATTTCCAGACATGGCAGAAAATTGAATCTAAGCGAGTCAGACGTAATTCCTCTGAGCAATGGAGGAACAACTAATGTCTCGCACACTCAAAGATAAAAAGCCAACTTATCGTCGCGACGACGAACCGTTTTATCAAACTCGTGAAGAGCCTGTGATGAAACGCCGATTTTTGAATTTCAAAAAATCTGGCCCACCCGTTGATGGTGACGAATGCCCTGAGTGCGGAGGGCTTACCGAATTTCAGAGTGGCTATCTGACGTGCTGTGAATGTGGATGGACCGAAGACGTCGTTGAGATGTTTGACATGGAAAGGTTCGCCGTATGAGTAATTCGACTGACTTTCCATTCGGCAATGTTGTTCCCATTCGCAAAACGGATCGTTTCGGCGTCTACACAGGCGAGGTCACATCTAGTGGCGAAATCATTGAAGGTGAAAGCGTCGGGATCGCTTTCATGAAACATGGAAACAAAAAGTTTCGTCTGAAGCTCTTCGTTTTTCCAAGTCATAGCTACTTCGTCGTTCCTGATGACAAAGATGACACCAAATACACGGTTTTAAGCCTTGAGGAATATCAACTTCCTACAGGCGAAATTCGAACGAATTGGAATCGCATCGGTGAAGGAAAGCTTGCGGGAAATTTTATCGTGCTTCGCATGCAGCTTCTTCCTGAGCCGCTCTTTCTGTGCCTATTCCCAGACAAAAACGAAGCAGCGGAGGCATCCGTTGCGATCTAATCCACTTAACAAAGGAGGTGAATATATGAATAAGAAACAAAGATTCCTTTTCATTACTGTTCTGACAGCACTCGTCTTCATGGTGCCGGAGCTAGGTTTTGCGAGTGTCGAATCCTCCCTTATGGGGATTCAAACAAAACTCACAAGAGTGATTCTTCCGTCGCTTTCAATTTGCGCCATCGCATGGGCAGCATTTTCGATGATGTCCGGCAATGATAAAAGTAAGACGCATCTTTGGTACGCGATCATCGCAACCATCGTCGGATTCGGAGCCGAAGCAATCGTTAACTTCATTTCGCAGACGGTGCGCTAATGAATGACGAATCAATTCTAACATCGACGGTGCCTCGTACTCTCGAAACAAAAAACAAAATCCTGGGACTTGAGCTTTCAGACGTTCTTGTCCTTCTTCTGAACCTTTCAGCTCAAAACCTCATTTTTGGTTCTACCAGCTTTAAAATTCCGATGGTCTTTGGCACAAGTCTGATTTTGGGAATGACACTTTTCTTATTCAAGAAAGGAAAGCCCGATCATTACCTTCAGCATTTCTTTGAGCACTTCATTTCGCCAACCGTATTTTCCGCAAATACCAAGGACATTCAGTATCGCAAATTTGGTAAGGGCGGTGTTCGATGAGTGAAGCTGCATTGTGCGAACAACTTCCTTTCTGGGAGTTTGAACAAAATCCGATTCCTCATGCAATTCTATCTGACGGTTCTCTTTCCGCAGGCATTGAGCTTTTGCCTTTAGACATAGAGTGCTTTGATGAATCACGCATCAATCAGCTCACATTAGGTCTTCGAGCTTTCACAAACTCCTTACCTGAATCAACTACGGCTCAGTTTTTGGTTAAGGTTGAGTCAGACGTTGAACAAGTTCTGGAAAAGCATTGCTCTCTCGTTTCAACTGACAACGAGTTTTTACGAGGGCTCGATCAGAAACGGTCAGAACATTTAAAAGAACAAATCCTAGCTGAAGAGATCTTTCGGCCTAGGCTATTCTTTTTCCTAAGAACGTCTGGGGTTCAGAAGCCGAGTTCGTTCTCATTTGGTCAAACCAAAAAGTTTTCTGCGGATTTTGAGAAAAACTATGAGGATCAGCTTCAGACACTTGGGCAGGCCATCGAAAGTGCGTCAGGAATTTTGTCTTCCTTGGGTTTTGCGACAAATCGCTGTGAGCGCGAAGATCTTGTTCATCTTCTTTATAGCTACTTCAATCCGAAGCGTTCAAAGGAAATTGATGCGCCTCGGGTTTCGCCGCGTTCGACAGACTTAGACGACATTTCACCGCGTGCTCAGATTGTTTTTGGCGATCTTATTTTAGACCGTGAAGATTTCGTGATCGACCAACTTCGGACACGAGTTCTCACGTTAAAGACGCTTCCAGAAATGACGTTTGGCGGGATGATGAGTTCCTTTCTCGCTCTGCCGTTCAAATACGAACTGCTTTTCTCTTTTCGTATTCAGGATCAAGCCAAGGAAATGAAGGCTTTAGAAAGCAAACGTCGTATGGCTCATTCGCTGTCAAGCACGGCGAGCAACCGCGTTTCTGATCTAGAGAGTGAATCCCGTCTTTCGCAAACAACAGATTTAATCCGAGAGCTTATCGAAACGGGCCAACGCATTTATCAAGCCGAAATGGTCGTGATCTTGCGAGAGTCTGCAACGCTTGAGGGTGAAAAGAAACTCAACCTCAGAACAAAGGAGGTTCTATCAAGATTTAAAACACTTAGTGGTTCAGAAGGAATTCAGGAGACCGTGGGTGCATGGAAGATCTTTAGATCTGATCTTCCGCTGGCTCCGGTGAATCTCGTTCGAGCAAAAGCGATGAAGACAAATAACCTCGTAGATTTTTTACCGCTCTATGGAGCTGCAACTGGTGACGAGAATCCAGTTTGTCTCACGAAAACTCGCCTTGGGACCATGTACTCATACGATCCATATTCGAATCGGCTTTCCAACTACAACATTTTAACGACGGGTTCCAGTGGCTCAGGCAAAAGCTTCGCGAACAATTTTCTGACTCTCCAGCAAATTGCTCGCGGCACTCGTTTGTATGTGATCGACATCGGCGGATCATACAAAAAAATGACTGAAGTTCTTGGTGGGCAATACTTTGAGATCAATTTAAGCGGAAAGTACATCATCAATCCCTTTGAACTTCTGAATCCTACTGAGCCCCCAAGCGGAGATCGTCTTAAAGGTTTTGTCAGCATCATCGAGCAAATGGTGGTCGATCATGGAGAAAAACTCAGTCGATTTGATCGCGTTCAGCTTGAAGCTGCACTCACGACTGTTTTTGAGAAAGCTCGCAACGAAGCGACTCCTCGATCCCCATTCTTAACCGATCTTGCCAAACATTGCTTGGCTGATCCGGAAGAGTCTTTGAGACGAATTGGAAAACTTCTTTTCCCTTGGATTGGTTCAACACCTTACGGAAAGATTCTGGATGGAAATGGCAAAATCGCTGTTGATACTTCAATCGTGGCTTTCGATTTGAAAGGACTTTCGCAATATCCAGATCTTCAATCAGTGATGATCCTGATTTTGACGAACTTCATCTTGGAGCAAGTCGAAACTGATCGCACGGTGCCTAAACGAGTTTTGCTGGATGAAGCTTGGGAATTACTTAAAAGCCCAGCAGCAAGTTCTTTCATGGAGTACGCAGCTCGTACTTTTCGCAAAACCGGAAGCGGTATTACGTTCATCACTCAAGGGGTGGAAGAGATCATCGCAAGTGGCATGGGGCCGGCAATTCTAAATAACACGGCCACAAAGCTTGTCATGCTCCAAAAGGGCGACATGAATGTTCTTCGTGAAGCACTCAAACTCAACTCACAAGAGTTACGCCTCATTCAGAGTCTCGAACAGAGAAAAGGTCAATTCAGCGAAGGATTTCTGATGGAGGGAGAGAGTCGTCAGGTCATACGCATTGAGCCATCACCACTCGAATATTGGATTTCAACTTCTGACGCTCGTGACAACCAATTTCTCAATCAACTGCGTGAAGAAGGTCATTCACTGGAGGCGGCGTTGATGAAGGCAGCAGAAGTTGCACCGTTTGGCGTTTCGATGATGAAAGCGGTGGCCGCATGAAAAATAGATTTATCGGAGTTTTGTTGTGCCTGACTTTGATGATTTCTCCACGGCCTGCGAAGGCCGATCTTTTCGGCGGTGATGTTGCGGTCCTTGTTCAGATTCTCGCGCAAGCTATCCAAACAGTAACGACTCTTCAAAGCGTTCTTCAAAATGGGAAAGACACCTTGAATCTAATGCGAGATTTAAACGCCGGAATCAGAAGCGGCATTGATGTCATTCGAATCATCAATCCAAATTTTAATCCTGGGGTCTATGGAGATTTGAAGGACGCAGATCGAGTACTAGCTGCCATTGAATCGGTCTATGGAGTTGTTCCGAAAGGAATGGATGAGGATTTGATGCGCTCTCAAGATCAAAGCGTATCGGAAGTGATTGCAATGAACCGCAATCTTTACGACTACGCCGATCAAGTAGATCGCGAGCGAGATAAAATTCTCTATCACGCTCAAGTAGTAAGTCCTCAAGGTGCGGGCAAACTTCAGAATCAGGCTCTTGGTGTACTTATTGGGGTAACAACACAGCTTCTCCGCACGCAAAGCCAGATGCTCAAGATCATGGCCCAAAACATGGCTTACGACACTCGTAAGGAAAAACTCTCAACGCAGAACTTCCAAGAAAATTACCAGGGACTATCTAAAGGCTTTGAGAGTTTACCTAAAGAAACGAAACTTCCGCGCTTGGGAGGTGGCAAATGATGCCAAACCTCGAAGTGCTCGGAACACTCGTGAGAGATCTTTACCAAGGCTTGAGTCAGCTTTTCTATGTCATGCTTCCAGTCGCAATTTTGTTCTCTGTCATTTTTGGATTCTTGAAATCGGGAGAGCCAAACTATCCAGACATTTTAAAACGGTCATTCGTAGCAGCACTGCTTATTGTGTCGTTTCCTGAGGTTTCAAATTTCATTCTGGATGTCTGTGATGGGATCGCATCGAAAATTGACGACATGTCGGGACTAGAAGCGTTTATGAAAATAGCTCAGGAGAAATCGTTAGGCTACGCAGCTGCAAAAAAGGTTCTGCTACTTAAGTTTGATGGCTTCTTTATGGCGATCTTAAGCTTTGCAAGTTTCGCTCTGCTTTATATCGCAAAATATCTGACAGTCGTTCTTTATTATTTTTATTGGGGACTTTTGTCGATAGCAGCTCCGCTCATGATCCTTTGCTATATGTTTCCGGCAACAGCGAACATCACGGTCAATCTCTATAGAGGACTGATCGAAGTCGCTTCGTGGAAAATTATTTGGGCGATTTTATCGGCAATGCTGAAGTCAATTTCGTTCGGGTTCATTTATGAAAACGAACAGTCCTATCTACCGCTAGTTGCAATGAATTTCATTATTGCAATTGCGCTTCTGTTTACGCCGCGAATTTTACGCTCACTTATTGGTGAAGGCGTTCAGTCTACGGCAGCAAATATCGGAGCAACGGCGGTTTCGGGAGTCTTAACGGCAGTAGCTCCAGCAGCAAAACTTGCCCAAGGCGCGAAGATTTCTCAGATCTTCATTCCTAGAAACTGGCAAGTCCCTAAATCTAGCTCTCATTCAACAAATAACAAACGATCTTAAAGATCAAAGGAGGTGCATTTATGAAAGACAGAATTTCAGTACAACTAAGTCAATATCCAAAAGCCATGCGGGAATTTGCTGCGGAGAATTTGAATATCAAATTCCTTTGCAGCGGTTTGCTTGCGATCACATTTCTTATGCTTATTCTGGTTCTTTATTTGATTAAGCAAGGACCAACAGTCATCGCACTTGAAAGCAGCGGATCGGTCACGACCATCGAAACCCAAATCACCGATGCACAAATTGAGTCGGCAGCGAAAGAATATATTCGTCACCGCTATTCGTGGGATGAAAAAAGCATCGCTGACGAACTGTCGAAAGCGAAGTTCTTCGTTTTGCCAACACTGGCATCCGCGTTTGAGCGGTCAATGCAAGAAACGATGAAGTTCGTTCGAGAAAAGAAAGTGAGACAGCGAGTTTATCCGAGGTCTGTCGTGGTCGATCTAAAGGAAAAGAAGATTTCTGTCGTTGCAGATCGAATTACAGAATTCGACAACTTGAAGGCTGCTACAGAACTGAAGCTCTCACTTCTATTCACAGTCGATGATCGAACCGTCATTAACCCTTGGGGCGTCTATGTAACGAAGGAGACAGAGGAGGCTTCACGATGAGGTCACTTCTATTTTCGTTCTCTTTAGCTTTGGTCATGACAACACCTGGCTATGCACAAATCCGAAAAACGACTACTAAAGAAGACGAAATATTAACCATCAAGACCGCTTTAGGAATCGCAACCATTGTGCAACTTCCTGAGGTTGTGCAATCGGCCATTATCGGCGACCAGTCAGGATTCAAAATTGAATATTTGGATAAAGCGGTAACGATTAAACCTTTGCGCTGGGGCGCAAAAACAAATCTTTATCTTGTGACCGCCTCGCGTAGATTCAATTTGCGCCTCGCTACTGGATCTCAAGAAATTGCCGACTACATCGTCTATCTAAAGAAGCCAGAGCCTCCGAAGCCAGAAACAAAGTGGCGAGCAGTTTCCAGAAGTTCGACTCAAAAGAATTTAAAGCTGACCGTAGTTCGTATCGGACAAAGTCCTGGAGGATTTATCTTAATTGATGCTCTTCTTAGTTCAACACTGTCTCAGAGAATGGCCGTTAAGCCTGAATCCGTTTGGGTCAAACAAAGTGGAAATTCAAAAGTCATTAACAGTCTTTTCATGTCAGACTCCAAGGTTGAAAAAGACAAGCCTCTAAGACTTGGGATCTCTCTTGCGAAGTCTGATCTTATAATCGGAAAGCCTCTTGTGCTTGAGGTCAATTCAGAAAAATCGGTTTCGATTGGGCTTGCTGAGGCAGATTTATGGAAGTGAGTAACTCATTTGCCGCGATCAAAGAGAAGTTGAAAGGGATCGAGAAGTGTTTAAAAAAATCCTTTATTGAAGAGAACGCCTTTAGCCGAAAGTTTGATTTGAATTTCAAAACTCTTAAGCTCTTCGCGATCTTTGGCGTTGTGATTTTCGTTTCTGTCGTTTTTCTTCTTCCGACTGATGTTCCCGTTGAGTTTGTCGAGAAAATTGAGCGACCTGAGGAAAAGAAAACTGAAAGTGCGAACTCTTCAGAAAATTCTAACAAAGCAGAGTCGGCACAAAATCTCTGGGCTGCTCCTCGTGTTTCAATTCCAGGTGGTTCAGGTGGAAGTCAGATCAACTACAACACGTCGATGATTATTGGCTCGAAAGGCGGAAATGCTAAAACTGAGCTTCGCTCGGGAATTCGCGTCGCTTTGAGGCTGATGGATAAAGTCATTGTTTCTCAAGATCCTGTTCCAATTTTGGCAGAATCAATTCTCAATTCAGTTTCGGATTCAGGACTAAGACTTCCAGCGGGAACGAAGTTTTACGGACAAGCAAGTTTTCAAAGAGGATCTGATCGAGCGCAAATCCGATTCGATCAAATTTCTTTAGCAAGCGGACAAATCAAACGTATTTCCGCACTTGCTTTGGATAAGTCAGGACAGCCTGGAGTTTCGGGAAAAGTCTTTTCCGATGGAATGAAAAACACAGCGGGCCAAGTCCTTACAACATTTGTTGGAGGACTTGCCGCAGGGAGTATGCAAACCGACATCATGGGGAACTCGAAAGGCGGAATTGAAAATGGGCTGCTTGGTGCAGTAGCGGCGACGGCTCAATCTCGTGCACAGAACTATGGAGAGAAGCTCAAAACAGAAAGAGAATGGATTGAGCTGAACCCTGGGACTGAGTGCGATGCGGTCTTAAATGAATCTTTCAAATTACAAGAAGGAGGTGAAAACTATGAGCAATAATAAATCAGAGATGTCTGATCGTGGTTTCTTAGTTTCGACAATGGCACTTGGCGCGGCCGTAGTTTGGCTTCGATACAAATTCCAGATCCTTACCTTCATTGTGAATTGGCGAATCGCTGTGGCTTCGTTGGTGACACTTGGATTGTTGATTGGGCTCATGTTTGTTCGCAACAAATTGCGACTCAAAAGAAAAGAACTCGACAAAGAAGCCGAAATCACAACACCCGAAGAAGGAGAAGATGCTGTTTACGCCGGTCTATCAGTGCGCGGTAAAAATATCTATGTGAAGCAACCATTCCGCAGAATGCACACTCAGATTGTAGGAACGACGAATGCCGGAAAAACTGAATCCGTTATTTTGCCATGGGCGATTGACGACATAAAAAAAGGGCGCGGACTTCTCATCATTGACGGTAAATCAGATATGAGTCTTTTGAATAAGCTCTACGCTTACGCAAAACGACATCATCGTGAACATGACTTAAGAATTCTTTCGCTTTGCAATGTGAGTATCAGCCACACTTTTAATCCGCTGAGTGGTGGATCTGCCCTTGAGGTTACAGAACGAGTTTTTAACGCCTTCAATTTTGAGAACGAATACTTCAAGAGTATTCAGTACGACGCTTTTCTTCATTCACTTTTGATCTTGGAAGCGGTCGGAATCAGACCCACACCGCTTAGAATGATCGAGTGCATGAAAAATGAAAAGGCTTTAGCTGACCTCGCGATTGCTTCAAAGAACGCAAGGCTTCAAATTTGGGCTGGAGACTTTCTGAAATTAAGCCGTGATGAGCGCGAGCAGCGAACGAGCGGACTTGTGGCCCAGCTTCAAAGCTTTGCTGTGGGTGAAACTACTCGAGTGTTTAATTCTGAAGTCTCAGACATTAATTTAGAACAAGCTCTTGAGCATGGAGAAATCATCTATTGTCAGCTTCCGGCTCTAAAAATTCCGACGCTGGGTAAAGCTACTGGTAAAATGATTCTTCAGTCTTTGCAGAGTGCGGTGTCATCAAGACATCTAGGGAAATATGAGAATCCGGGCTTCTTCTCGGTTTACCTCGATGATTTTACTGAATACCTGACGCCAAGCTTTGTGACACTTCTTAATAAATCAAGAAGTGCCAACGTCGGAATCGTATTCGCTCATCAGGCATTGGGAGATTTAGATGGTTTGGGAGATGGCGTAAAGAACACGATTCTGACGAACTCAAATCTTAAAGTTTTCATGCGAACAAACGAACCGGAATCAGCCGAATACTTTTCGGCAGTCATTGGGACCGCGCAAACAGCGAAAGTAACTGAGCGACAAACTTCGGGTCTTTTCGGTGCTGAAAAGACAGGTGACGGTTCTGTGCGTGAAGTTGAGGAATTCAAGTATCACCCGAATGTGTTCAAGCAGGAGCTGGGGGTTGGCGAAGCTGTGATGATAATTCCTCACGCTAAAGGCAGTTTTCCCGTTCGATTGAAATTCAAAAAAACTTTCGATCTCGACAAACCCGAAATTCCTTCGATTCAAAAATCGGAACCAACAGGCCTTCCAAAATTTGAAAACTCAGCGAAGACGAATCAGCCGCAGTCACCCTCGCGGGCTGCTGCGGATGTGATGGCGGAGCTGACCCAAGAAAAGAAGGCCGCATGATGAAGTATGCAATTTCTCTGATTTCATTTATTGCGGTTGGATGCGCTCATTCACCGAAATGCGGCAACCCCGAGGGCGCAAGGGTCATCTTTGCAGGCGAAAAGTCCTGCACTGTTCGTATTCGTCAGGTGACTATGGGCACTGAGCTTAAGATTCCGCAGTCCTTAAAAGGGGCTGCTCTTGCTGATTTTATGCTCGAATGGGTTGAGCCGACGCTTGAATCCGGTCGGATTGAACTTGGGCATTTTGTTCTGATTTCGTCTTCAGCGAAGGAGCCGTCACGATGAGAACGACAAATAACAAAATAATTGGCGATGCCTTGGAATTTACGGCTCGCTGGGGATTTTTGAATCAACAAATTTTCTTCGAGTTCATTTGTCAAATGAGCCAAGCACAACAGTACCGATACTGGAACTATCTTGTAACGTCGGGTCTGTTTCTCAAATCAAGATATTCGCAGCACAATCTGATTCTATCAAGAAAAGGACGAGTGGACTTTGGCGACTCCGCACGGCCAGCGAGGTCTCATTTTTATGTCGATCACGATATGATCGTCGCAAGATTCTTTCTTGCGCTTGAAAAACGCGGATTGATCGTAAGCTCTTGGCTCGAAGATGAGCTGATGAGAAATCCCATTGAAGCTTACGATGTGCTCGGAATGAACGAAATCCATCGCCTGCCGGATTTGGTTTTCGATCTGAAGACAATAAACAATACATTCGTTCGATGCGCTTTGGAAATCGAGAAAGTCACAAAGTCCCAGTCTCGATATTCAAAAATGGCGTTGTCCTATTTGAATGTGGGCCGAATTGATGTGGTTCTTTTCGGTTGTGTGCAGCCGACGACGGAACGAGTTGTCCGCCGTGCCTTTAATACTTCAGCTCATATAGAATCAAACCGAATTCCAGGGACATTCTTATTTGACGAGTTTGATCCTGTATCACTTTCGACAGCTCTCAGGTTCCGAGACAATGACATGAGCATTGCGAGGTTCATTGAAGTTGCCACGAAACAGCCCGTGCCGCCGATGAGAAATGCAGGAGAAAAACGCGAGTATGCGTTCTCACGTAAATTCACGAAAAATACGGAGGCGGCTTGATGAGTTTCCAAAGCAAAATCAGTGACATCGCGCCCACCCAGGTCCGTCCCCCTAAATCTACGATTTTTCCTGACCACCCCCACCCAACGATGTTGGTTGAAGGTGGTCAGGAACCGGGGGACGGACCTGGGTGGAAGAGTTGGAAAATTAAAAAGAAAGAGAAAGAAGGAATTAATGGGGAAGGATACAAAACGAAACAAAGAGAATTATATCAGGCAGGCATACGAAGTTTAAAACTATCGACTGAGGGTTGTGGAATACTCGATACTAAGAGCTTCGATTGGAGCCTATCTAAGA
Organism: Pseudobdellovibrionaceae bacterium; assembly: GCA_035914755.1. Classification (GTDB taxonomy): domain Bacteria; phylum Bdellovibrionota; class Bdellovibrionia; order Bdellovibrionales; family Bdellovibrionaceae; genus JACMRP01. The sequence continues at coordinate 12,311 of JAMIQD010000341.1, forward strand.
GCCTGCCTGATACAATTCTCGATGCTCCGTATGATGAGAGCAGATTTGCCATCTGCTCTCGGCTTGGATGGGATCGCCACAAGTGGCGACCCGCTGCTATCTGTGTCGCGCTTACGCGCGACTTTTACCGGAACGATGAACGTTCAATCGGAAATACAAACATAAATCACAAACTAAAGGAGGTGCCGTTATGAAGGAGGAAGCTGAAATCACAGAAAAGAAAATTAAAACCGAGGTGCAAGTCACCATTTCACCAGAGCACGATTCAAAGCTCAGACAAGTTGTCGAGAGAGTTGCTTCAGGTTTTGATCTGGCAAAAATCTCGCGCAAGAATGTGCTCGAATATATGATCGACAAAGTTGTTGATGTGTTCAGCGATGATGACACTCAAGCCATTCGTCGAAACTCGACGACAGACATGGCCTTGCTTGAGCAAGAGCTCAGAGATATTCGTCAAACTGGTATCATTCCAGAGGCATTGAAAGAATACCTATGGAAATCTAGGAACTTAACTCAAAGTCCCAAGAAGCCCAGAAAATCTCGACAAGCCGAGTATAGCAATGCTATATATGAAGATACGGAGGCCGCGTGAGTCCAAACGACATCAAAACATTGAGAAAGCGATTGAAGCTCACGCAAAAGGATCTTTCTTATGCTTTAGGAGTTAGTAAGTTGACCATGAGTCAGTACGAAACTGGATTTAGAAAACCGGGGCCGACAGCATTAGTTTTGTTGTTTGTCCTAGAAGCTCTAACGATTCGCAAAGCTCAAGAATTGATTCAACTACTTCAACAAGCGGCAAGCAAGGTTGCTGTTGAAACGAAAGACTCTCGGAAATGAGAAAGCCCCGTTATAAACGCGGGGCAAAGACGATGAAGGATGTGAAAGTGATCGAAGTTACATTTGTAAAAGATGAGTCAGGATCAACTGCAGAACGAACTCGCGAAGTTCGCAAGCTCATTGCACAGATGATCGAAAGCTCTCACAAGCGTGGTCGTCCCGCGAAAGAGGAAGAGGAGGTTTTAAATGCAGCTTAAAATAGGAGCTTACGTTCGCGTGAGTACCGAAGAGCAGGCTTCTGCTATTGAAGGCTCACTGGACAACCAAAAGTATCGTCTCAAAGCATACGTCGATCTCAAAAAATCTCAAGTCAGAAACTGGGGCGACATTGTTGAGTTTTATGTCGATGATGGTTACTCGGCAAAAGATACTCGGAGACCAGCTTATCAAAGAATGATGAAAGACATTAAGCGAGGAAAGATCGAACTGATTCTAGTCTCTGATTTGTCTCGTCTTTCACGAAACATTTTCGACTTCTGTAACTTGATGGACGAGCTTGAAAAAAATGATGCCCAATTTCTTTCTATCAAAGAACAGTTTGATTCAACTACTCCGCACGGAAAGATGATGATCTATAACATGATCAATCTCGCCCAATTTGAGCGCGAGCAAGTAAGTGAGCGTGTTGCACTCGGGGCTCATGCGCGAGCAATGCGTGGCTTACACAATGGTGCTCGTCCACTTTTGGGTTTAGATAAGCATCCAGACAAGCCAGGAAGTTATATCATCAATGAGCGAGAGGCCGATCAAGTTAGAGAAATTTTCCGAATTTTTTTGAATACTGGTTCGAGAGCCAAGACAATTCAAGAGCTGGAAGAAAAAGGAATCAAACCAAAACTTTCAGGTAAATATGGAAAGCTCAAAATTCACGACAAATGGTCAAGTCAAACCCTTGGTAATCTACTTGGGTCAGCGGTTTACATTGGCTGTCACGAAGTGAATAAATCAAATCGAGCCAAAGACCAGAATCGTCTTAAAGCGCACCAGCAATATAAGTTGGTTAAAGCGTCATGGCCCGCCATCATTGAAGAAGCCGACTTTTACGCAGCTCAAGAATTACTTGATGAAGCTAAGAAGCTTGAACGAGTTCGTCTACAAGGGTCTGAAGAGAGATTCTATATTTTGTCTGGAATCTTGCGATGCTCTGAATGTGGGACTCCACTTGTGGGGCAAGCAGCGCACGGCACTGCTCAAGTACATCGTTACTACGGTCACACTCGTGCCCATAGCAACACAAGCTGTCAGTATCATCGTGTACCAGCAAAAGATGTCGAAGATGCTGTGCTTTCTTATCTTTGGTCGGCAACTCAAGATGCAGGTTATTTAAGTAAGATCGAGCAGAATATTAAAGAAATGCAAAACGTGAAGTCTCTGAGTGCCGCTCGCGACAAGCGTGCTATAAAAGAACAGCTTAAGAGTGTACAGGTCAGAATAGATAATCTGTTACTGATGCAAGGTCAGGCTTCAAGCGCAGATGCGATGAAACTTGTGATGAAAACTTTTGAAACTCTATCAAAAGAAAAAACTGAATTAGAGGAAAAGATCGCCCGCGTGGACAGCGGAGTGGATCAGGTCGAGTTAGTAAGAGAATCTGTCCAAGTCATTCAGGACAACTTGCGTGATTTCGAGCGCGGCTTTCGTAAAGCCAAGGGCTCGATGAAGAAAAGGCTTTTGCGCCGATTACTCAAACAAGTCGTTTTGACTCCAAATGGTCTTCATATTTTCATGCAGCTTGCTGATGAAATGGAGATCCCTAATCTTCAAATTAAACTTATTCGTTTTGAAAACAAAAAAGACGTGAACAAACCCGAATTTGCCATCACTCGGAAGGCTTCAGGGGATGATTCTAACTTGCAGGTCTTTAATTCGGTTATTGGAAAAGATGGTGACCTCACCAGGAGTTGAACCTGGATCTACCGTTTAGGAAACGGTAGCTCTATCCACTTGAGCTATGAGGTCGGTCTCCCGAAGTTTTAAAGTTTTGCTTCAGACATGTCAAGATAAGGTCCTTTGTCTCCTTTTGGGACACGGAGCGGTTATCTGTACTGGCTTCGGCCGACTTTTGCTAGAATGAGAGGTCCTACGCTATTGGGCACGTTGGTGGGTTATCGTGGAAACTTGGGGGGCTCTATGGCGCATCTATTTTTTATTTTACTATCGTCAGTTAGTTTTTCGGCCTTTGCCGCAGATGTGGTGGATATGCCTTTGCCTGATTCAGGTACCGGGGTAGAGCTGAGTGCCGAATTGAACGAACTCGCTACGCCCGCAAAGTCTCAGGGCGCGCCCACGAAGTCTGGAGTGTCTTCCTCTTCAAATAGACTCTCGGTGTCGGCTAAAGATCGTAAAGAGGCTGTGGTAAAGACGATTTCTCAAAACTATCCCCAACTCAAGCAATGCTACGAGCAGGGACTCAAAAAAAATAGCGGCCTTCAGGGGAAAGTGGTTTTTAGCTGGGGAATAGAAGATGACGGAAAAGTTTCTGCCGTTGAAATTCAAAGCTCTGAAATAAACACCAAAGATGTTGAGAAGTGCATGTCCGAGCGTTTGGCGGCATGGCGTTTTCCTCAAGATGCAAGACTTAAGAGCAACAAGGATCGTATGACCTACACGTTTCACTTTATTTCTGAAGGTGAGTAGTGAGCGGCGTTTAGGGAATGTTGATGATAAGCGGAGAGCGAACCACCGGCCAAGAGGTCTTGAGTAGATTTGCTTTCTCCTCAAAAACTAAGATACCAAATTTTCCGTAGTGAAGTAAGCGCGGCGCAAAGGATTCAATATTTTTTGGACTCCGTATCCATAGAACACTGAGATCTTGCTGCGGCACTGTCGCCGCAATGACAGTAGTAGCGCTCGCCCGCGGATAACTCTTCGTTAGAATTTTTATTTCATTTGCGTTGATAGTAAAATCCTGGCCTTTCAAAAGATCTGTCATAAAAGATTCGTAGACAGGAGAGTCCCCGATCAGTACGACAGCTCCGCTCGCCGGTAGATTTTTAAGAATATCATCGTTAGTAGTAAGAACCTCCCCCTCGGCAGAGCCCTTCCAGGCATTGAGGTAGGCCTCTTTGGTCGCGGCTTCAGTGCTGGTAATCCAAATTTTTTCGGCACCAAAAATTGTTGAGAGAGACACCGGGCGCTCTTCGCGGTCTAGCCAGCGGAAGTTATCAAGATCGGGGTCGACTTCGAGTTTTTTTATTGCTGCCGAAAACCCCAGAGAGAAAGTCTGACTTGACTGAGTCATATCCAAAACTGTTTTTTCTACGGCTCCATTGGCGTGGGTCCACTGTACAGGCACTTTAAGTTGGTAAGGCGCTTGCAAGGGCCTTTGCGTGACGTTGTCTAGCTGCTCGAGGCTCAAAGTCCCCATGGTTCCGTCAGCTGTTACTTTAAAGTCTTTGATTTTTAGATAAGGGGCACCCGAGCGATCTAGCCACTGCGAAAAGAACTTCGTAAGCGGCACTGGTGATATTTTTTCAAAGGTCCCCTGAAGCTCCTCGAAGCTCACCGCTTGGCCACGGTAATCGTGATAGAATTTGCGGAATCCTTTATAGAGAGTTTCTTCTGTGAGGTGCTGCTCAAGCATATGATACAGCATTAAACCCTTGCCGTAGCCAATCGCCTGGGTGCTGGCATTGTGCCTACCCGTGAATTTGCGCAGAGGAAAATCCCCCGCAGAACGAGTGTAATCTTGGTAATTCATCAAGGCATGTAGGCGATAATCTCGCTTTAGTGCCGAGTTCGGCAAAAGACCGTAGTCGGCCATAAAGGTGGTTAAGCCTTCGGACCAATTTCCGCGCGCATAGTCCACATAGACACTGTTGCCCCACCAGTTATGCAGAAGTTCGTGTGGCAGGGAGGTGTTTAAAATATATGGCAATCGCACCACTCCAGGCCCGAGCAAGGTAAATCCAGGCATGCCGAAGCCAGTTTCCCAAAGATTTTCTATGACAGAAAATGAGTTATAAGGAAAGGATCCGATGAGCTTATTGTAGTGGTCCAAATAAGCAGGAAGGGGATTTAGCAAGCTTTGCGCTAATGCGGGCTCATCGCTTCGTAGGTACACATAAAAAGGTGTTTTTAGGCCTGTTTCAAGGCTGTACTTTTTAAAGGGCCCAGCCATCAAATAGATTTCAGGCTGAGGCAGGTTCTGCTCTGAGGGAGAGGCCAACATCCAATCGGGCGGCAACAAAGCGCTGTGAATGGAGTAGGTCGTAAACTCAGTAAAGACTGGAGCCCAATAAGAGGAACCAAAAAGAACAACACCTTCAGGCGAAATCAAGCCGGAGCTATCATTGTCAACAATCGGGTCAAAAATCACACCCGAGTACTCGAGCACAGCTTCTTGGTCCGCGCCGAGGGTTAGTTCGTATTCACGAAATTTTTCAGTCGCAGACTCACGATGGAGCGCGAGGGAGTCCCCCGGCGTGAGGCATTTTACCGAAAGATCTTTATGGAGCTGAAAGTAAAATCGCTTTTG
>JAMIQD010000342.1:0-11007 GCA_035914755.1 Pseudobdellovibrionaceae bacterium
CGCTCTGTTTCAATAAAGTGATAATAGGCAACGGCAGAGCTGGCATTTTTGCAAATACGAACCAAACTTGGGTGAGACAATGAAACTGTCGGAATGCCAACTCGAGCGAAGAATTCGCCAAGCTGGTCTTGTCTCTCAAAAAGAACGCCCTCTGTCGCGCCAAGCGCGTAAGCAAAAAACCTCAATGGTCTGGCGCTTGCGACTTTTGAGTCGAGTTGACGGATTGTTCCGGCCGCGGCATTGCGAGGGTTTGCAAAGGTTTGTTGGCCCGCCTCTTGTTGCTGCTCGTTAAGGCTCTCAAAATCTTTTTTAAAGATAAGAATTTCGCCCCTTACTTCGATCAACTTGGGTGGAGAGGCGGTTTTAAGTTTTAGCGGAATAGATTTAATAGTTTTTACGTTTTGCGTGACATCTTCTCCAACAGCCCCATCGCCGCGAGTGAGGGCTTTTGTCAAAAAACCATTTTCATAAATAAGCTCGATAGAAAGGCCGTCGAACTTCGGCTCGGCAAAGGACTCGACATCCTCGTCTTGATTTAGGAATTTTTTTACCCGCTCATGAAAACTGACGATATCTTCAGGGGAATAGCTATTGGACAAAGAGAGCATTGGGAGGCGGTGCTCGGCCTTTTCAAAGGAAGCCAAGGGTGCTGCGCCTACTCGCTGCGAAGGAGAGTCGTCTTTGTCAAGATGCGGCTCGAGAGCCTCTAGGCGGAGGAGTTCTTCAAACAGGAGGTCATACTCGTGGTCAGAAATGGTCGGGCGATCGAGCACGTAGTAGTTGTAATCGTGTTCCGAAAGGATTTTTTTCAGCTCTTCGTGGCGCTTTTTAGACATACGGAATTAAGTATCACGACCCCGTTTGACTGTGAAAGGAAATTTGATTAGCTTAGGAAGCTTATATCACTCCGAAGGAGAGCCCCTTGATCGACAAAAAAACTATCGAGCATATTGCGAAGTTAGCACGCCTAGAAATTACTGAAGCGGAGGCGTCCGAATACAGCCAACAGCTAGGCAAAGCCCTAAATCACTTCGAGCAGATTTCGAAGATAAATACAGAGGGGGTCGAGCCCTTGGTGACGCCAGCCGAGATAGAGGCGTACTGGCGCGAGGATGAGGCTCGGCAGGAGTTTTCTCCTGAAGAAATGACAAGCAATGCCCCATCAAAAGCCGGCAACTTATTTAAAGTTCCTCCCGTCGTATAAGGAAAAAACATGGATTTAACAAAGTCAGCTATCAGCGAGATTGCAGAGGCCGTAAAAACAAAAAAAGTCAGCGCCAAAGAGGTGACAACTCATTTCGTCAGGCGAGCGGAAGAGCTGAATCCGAAACTGAATGCCTTTACGAGTTTTAACTCAAGCGCAGTGGCGCAAGCAGAAGAGCTCGACTCGCGCATCGCCCGCGGCGAAGATCCCGGGGCGCTCGCAGGTGTTCCGTTTGGAATCAAAGAAATGCTTTGCACAAAGGGTCTGATAACAAATGCGGGATCTAAGATTCTGCAAAACTTTGTTCCTCCCTACGACGCTACCGTAGTCGCGCGTCTTAAAAAAGCGGGAGTTGTTGTCACCGGAAAGTTGAATCAAGATGAATTTGCAATGGGCTCATCAAATGAAACCTCTTATTTTGGAGTGGTTAAAAACCCTTGGAACCTAGAGTGTGTTCCTGGTGGCTCTTCTGGCGGGTCTGCTGCGGCACAGGCCGCTCGACTGTGTGCTGGTACAATCGGTACAGATACGGGCGGATCGATTCGCCAGCCCGCAAGCTTTTGTGGAATAGTTGGCGTCAAGCCGACTTACGGCCGCGTAAGTCGATACGGGATAGTTGCCTATGCTTCCTCATTGGATCAAGCGGGCCCAATGGTCAGCTCGGTAAAAGATGCGGCGCTCACCCTTGAGGTCATCAGTGGTCACGACGACAAGGACTCAACAACGTCTCAGAAAAAAGTTCCTCAGTGGAGCAAAGAGCTTTCGTCAAACGTCAAGGGAATGAAGGTCGGTCTAATTAAAGAATATATGCAGGGCGGCCTTCATGCAGATGTGCAAAAGACTGTGGACAACTCGATTGAGGCTTTGAAAAAGATGGGCGCCGAAATTGTCGAGGTGTCGGTGCCAATGACAGAATATGCAGTCCCCGTTTATTACCTCGTTGCCGCGAGTGAGGCTTCGAGCAACTTGGCAAGATATGACGGCGTTAAATATGGATTTCGCGCAGAGTTTCAAAACTTATCAGCAGTTGAGCTAGAGGATTTTTACGGAAAAACTCGCGGCCAAGGATTTGGCAAAGAGGTTAAGCGTAGAATCATGCTAGGCACCTACTGTCTTTCGAGCGGTTACTACGATGCCTATTACAATAAGGCGGGGCAGGTCCGACGAATGATTATGAATCAGTACCTCGAGGCTTTCAAAAAATGCAATGTCATTTTGAGTCCAGTAACAACCTCGCCGGCTTTTAAAATCGGCGAGAGAGTTTCTGATCCTTTGACAATGTATTTGAACGACATTTTCACAACATCGACGAATCTTGCTGGCCTGCCAGGCATGAGTGTGCCATTCGGAATTTCTACAGAGGGCCTTCCCATAGGAATTCAACTGACCGCGGCGCATTTTGACGAGCAAGCGATGTTAAATGTTGGTTTTGCCCTCGAAGAAGCGTCCCCCGTGAAAGGAAAAACTCCCCATGTCGTATAGAGGTTATGAGGCCGTTATCGGCATTGAAATTCATGTTCAGCTAAACACGGCAAGCAAAATGTTTTGTTCGGACTCTACCCAGTTTAATGCGGGAGACAACGAAAACACATCTCCACTTAGCGTCGGAATGCCAGGAACTCTTCCCGTCGTTAACAAGAAGGCGATTGAGTTCGCAATTAAGACCGGATTGGCTCTCGGCTGTCAGGTACGAAAAAAATCTGTGTTCGCGCGCAAAAATTATTTTTACCCGGATTTACCAAAAGGCTATCAAATATCTCAATATGATCAGCCAATTTGTGAGCATGGGACCATTACCTTCAAGGTCGGCGATCAACAAAAAACTGTGAGCATCACGAGGGCGCACTTAGAAGAGGATGCGGGCAAGTCCACTCATCAAGGAGACTTTACGATGATCAACTACAATCGTGCAGGGATTCCTTTGTTGGAAATTGTAACTGGCCCGGACATGCGCAGCCCCCAGGAGGCAGCGGAGTATGGACGAACAATACGTCAGATAGTTCGATACTTAGATGTTTGCGACGGAAACCTCGAAGAAGGCTCAATGCGATGTGATTGCAACGTGAGCGTTCGAAAAGTTGGGGCAGAAAAGTTTGGCACACGAACAGAGCTTAAAAATATCAACTCCTTCCGCTTTGTAGAAAAAGCTATTGAGTACGAAATCGAGAGACAAATTGATTTAATCGAAAGGGGCGAAAAAGTTTTACAGGAAACCAGACTGTGGGACCCGGATAAAAACAAAACGTTTGCGATGCGAAGCAAAGAAGAGGCTCAGGACTATCGTTACTTCCCAGATCCCGACCTTTTGCCCCTGATAGTGACCGACGAACTAGTGAGCCGCATGAAGGCGGATCTTCCAGAAATGCCCATTGCGCGCAAAAACAGGTTTGTAACAGAGCATGGTTTGCCCGAGTATGACGCCGACGTTCTAACGGCAGAGAGAGATTTGGCTCACTTCTATGAAGAGACAGCGAAGGTGAGTGGGAACTTTAAAGGGGCTTCGAATTGGATTATGACGGAGCTTCTAAGAGAGCTAAATAATAATAATCTTGAAATAAAAGACTCCCCGATTTCTCCCAAAAGCTTGGGTCAACTAATTGCAATGATTGATAAGGGAACAATATCAGGGAAGATCGCCAAGGCGGTTTTTATTGATATGTGGAAAACTAAAAAAACTCCAGAAGAGATCATTAAAGAAAAGGGCCTTGTGCAGATTTCGGATCCGGGAGCAGTTGAAAAAATTGTTGATGAAGTATTGGCAGCAAACGCCCAACAAGTTGAGGATCATAAAACCGGCAAAAAGAAAAATCTATTCGGCTTTTTTGTTGGTGCGGTGATGAAGGCCTCAAAGGGCCAGGCAAATCCCGAGTTGGTAAATCAAATTTTACAGAAAAAGCTGAATGGATAAAATGTGAAAGTAGCGGCTCTTGACCTAGGCACAAACTCTTTTCTTTGTCTTATCGCAGAAGGGGACGCGGCCGGAATAAAAAAAGTTTTATCCGACCAGGTCAAGGTTGTGCGCCTAGGCCAAGGGGTTGATAAGTCAGGGGCCTTTAACCCTGAGGCGCTAGCGCGAGCGAGAGAATGTTTGACTGAGTTTAAAAGAGAGATTGATAGAGTCGGTGCGGACTATGTTCTTGCGATGGCGACGTCGGCAGCGCGCGACGTAAAAAATGCCGCCGATCTTTTTAAGATAGGTGACGAGCTTGGTATTCCAATTGAAATCATTCCTGGATCTGACGAAGCGCGAATCACTTTTTGCGGAGCAACCGAAGGCGAGTTGAGTGAGGATCGAAATGTTATTGTGATTGATGTGGGTGGAGGATCGACTGAGTTTATTCTCGGCAACGCAAAAAAAATTCAGTTTGCAAAAAGCTTAGATATCGGCGCCGTTCGCCTGACAGAAAAGTTTATTTCGAGCCACCCGGTTGTTGAAAACGAGCGCCGACTAGTTGAGGCGCACATAGATGCCCAACTAGATACAATTATTGGGCCACTGAGCTCGCATAGCTTTGATAAAATCATTGCTGTTGCGGGGACTCCCTCCGCACTAGCCGCAGCGATGCTCGGTGGGTTTGATTCAGATAAAGTACACGGTTTTGTTTTGACCCAAGAGAAGTTAAAAGAGTGGTGTGACCTTTTTTCTCGGACCAGTGTTCAAGAACGAATTAACACCTATCATTTTGAACCAGGCCGAGCGGATGTCATATTTGTCGGGGCAACGATTTTGTATCGATTTTTGGCGAAGCTAAAAAAGCCGTCTATGATGGTTTCTATAAAAGGAGTTCGATATGGGGTTGCCTTGGAGGCACTTTCTCGTTGTTCTTAGCTTTGTAGTGCCAAAAGCGGGCTTATGTTATGGCTCTGAACTCCATTTTGAAAAAGCAAAACTTTTATTAGGCGGAAAGAAGATTTCGGTAGAAATAGCGAAAACGGCGACAGAGCACGCTCAGGGATTGATGTTTCGTAAAAAGCTTGGCCTTGATGATGGCATGTTGTTTGTCTTTGACGACGAGCAGACGCGCTCCTTTTGGATGAAAAACACGCTCATAGACTTAAGTATAGGTTACTTTGATAAAGAAAAAGCTCTCGTTGATATTCAAGAAATGAAGGCAACGAGCCTTTTAGAGGCAAGCCCTCCGACGTACTCGAGCGCAAAGCCGGCTATGTACGCATTAGAGATGAATAAAGGCTGGTTCAAAAAAAACGGAATCAAGCTTGGCCACAAGTTTCAGTTTCTAAAACGCTGACAATAGTCCAGCTAGGTCTGGGTGAAATCCTAAATTATTTGCAAGGTCTCCCGTGCGCTCTTATGCTTAAGCGAGTGTAGGTGAATTGAAACAGAACGTTTCAGCGCGTTAATCAAGGATGAATATATGCTAAAAAAGTTTGTAGTTCTTTTTGCATGTTTGGGACTGGTTCTTCAGCTCTCAAGTTGCACTTCGAAAGACTCAAAAGAAGACGGCGAAGAAATGGCAGTTGATGCTGCAGTGGCGGACTCAGCCGAAGTTGAAAAGGTCGAAGGCGGCGAAAGCCTTGACATTACAGCTGACGACTCAGGAGCATCCCTTTCAGGCGAGGCTCTCCCCGAAGAGGCGCTTGGTGAAAACCCATCAGGTTCGACCGAAGATCCAATGGCGACCGTTGAAAAAACGACAACTGATGTACCTGCAGATGCCCCGATGCAGGATGTGGCAGCGGCAGAGCCCCCTCCCGTGGATCTTCCTGCGGACACCCTTGGCGAATCTTCATTGCCAGCAGAGAGCGTCGTTGACACGGCTCCTCCCGTGGAAGAGCCCACAACAATGTCCACAGCTACGGAACTTCCTCCGAGTCAGCAAAGCGAAGAGCCTAAGCCAGTTGTCTCTTACCGAAAGGTCGAAACAACACCATGGACCGAAGGTGGAAAATTACTGAACACAGTTTATGTGGCTCGAGACGGTGACAATTGGAAGTCCGTCAGCACAATGATTTACGGCTCGGAAAAGGCTAGCGATCTCAAAAAAATGAATCCAGCGATAAAATCGCGAAAGCTTAAGACGGGAGATAAAGTTTACTACAACTCCCCTCACCGCCCTGAGGATTCGAGCAAGGTTTTGACCTATTACGAAGACAGCGGAATGGCACCCGAAGTCTATATAGCCAAAAGCGGGGATAACTTAAAAAATATTGCAAAGGAGTTATTCGGAAGCAAAGAGGGTTGGAAAGAGCTTTATGCAACTAACGAATTTGAGTCCAAAGGTAGCCTCGATGAGGGGACTCAAATTAAATATTGGAGAAGTTCTCCTCCAGCAATGAAGTCTGAAGTTGCTGCCGCGCAACCACCACCCATGGAAGCCGCGCCCCTACCGGCTGCAGATATACCGCCGGTTGCGGACATGCCGCCACCAGTTCCGCCAGCACAAGGAGAAATGGCGCCACCGCCGCCTCCGCCGCCAGACATGGCTATGAATGATGTGCCGCCACCTCCGCCACCACCGCCTCCGGTCGAAGCGATCGCGCCCCCTCCTCCGCCGCCGCCAATGAAGGCAAATGTGGATAGTGGAGAGGCTCCAATGGGCGAAGACCAAACCCAAATGCTTGCAGCGGGAGCGATTGTTTTTGTCGGACTTGCGCTGTTTATTATGCTAAGGCGTCGTCGAAGAAGAGAGCTGGAGCAAGCGATACAAGATACCCAAGTTGGATAGATGCGAGAGCGCTCAAATGCAAAAGAGATAAAAAAAGGACCCTTAGGGGTCCTTTTTTATTAGGAAACTTTTTTGAAAATTTTGTCTAAAACACCGCGACGACCCTCGCGACTGTTTTCAACGAAGTAAATAAGATCGTCTACGATTTGAATATCGCGATTGTTAGTTGGCGCAAATTTAACTCCGCAGCCACACGAATTGGACCAAATGACGCTGGCTGTGATTTTTCGCTCTCGGCCACTGACCACGAAGCGGAGGTGAAGCTTTTCATTTGCACGAAAGCCCTCTCCTTGGAACTCGAGAAAGGCTCCGGACAGGCTAATATTTTTTAAGATGCCCTTAGCTTCTTCGCGAGCGTAATTTTTCTTAAAGCCCACCTCTAAATAAAGCGGCGTACGCGGCGCTGGAAAGTTATTCGTTTCCACAAAGATCTCCTTTGGCGGTTAACTTCTTATCGGTTTCTGTGCAAAAAACTGAAGTTCTTTGCTTGAGCCTCGAGCTTCAAAGCTAGCCCTGGATCAACTTGAGGCGTTTCGAGCGCAGCCTATCTGCTTGAAATAACTAGCGAAAGAAAAAACATAAGGCCGAGTGGTTTTGGAATTAGGAATTCCCGTTGACAAAACTGGACCCATTAAGCAGAGTGGGATTAATCCAAGCAACAATCTATATTCTCAAACCTGGGATTAGATCTCATATATCAGCATAACCAAAATAAGCATCAATTCAGGCAGAAGCCAAAAAAACATCCCGAAAAATGTGTTCATAAGGAGTAAAGTTTGTCAGACCCAAAAGATTCGCAAAACGTTGAGGTTGTAAAAAAACGTACTACGCGCGGAAAACCAAAGGCAGAGTCTGCCGAGGCAACGGTTGAGTCGGCCAACGAGGCTCCTCCTATAATCGAAACAAAAGCAGAATCAGCAGCCCCCGTTGCTGCGACAACCTCGGAAGTGCCAACCCATGCTCCCGTGGCTAGGGAAAACCCACCTGAACGGCAACATGACAACAGAGATCGCGGCGCGGACCGCGGGGACCGCAATGATAGGGGTGGTTACCAAGGAGGCGGACATCGCCGATTTGATAAGAATCAACAACGTGGCGGCGGACATCAAAAACACCAGCACAACAATCAGCGCCGAGACAACCGAGATAGCAATAGAGATAATTTCCAGAAATTTGACCGCCAAGACAGGCAAAATCGCCCCCACGGCGGAGAGGATGTTCATGGCGAAGATATCCCAACCTCACAAAATCTCGATGCAGAGCTGGCGGACATCAATTTAACGGATGAAGAGAAAAGCTGGCTAAACTCCAAAGATCTTAAATCTAAAAACATTCAACAGCTAACGGAGCTAGCTCTTAAGTTAAAAATCGAAAATGCAGCGGGAATGCGTCGCCAAGACATGATTTTTGAAATTCTAAAGCGCGCAGCTCGACTCGGAGTCGATATTTACGGCTCTGGCGTTCTTGAAATTCTTCCCGACGGCTATGGATTTTTGCGTTCACCGGACTACAACTACCTTCCGGGCCCAGATGATATCTATGTGAGCCCCTCACAGATTCGTCGCTTTGGCCTACGAACGGGCGATACGGTTACAGGAACAGTTCGCCCGCCAAAAGAGGGAGAGAGATATTTTGCACTTCTTAAAGTGGACTCTCTCAATTTTGAGACGACAGAAAACGGCAAAGACAAAATTCTTTTCGACAACCTGACGCCGCTATATCCAAATGAACGACTAAAGCTCGAGCACTCTCCTAGCGATTACACGACTAGGGTTGTGGATTTAATGGCCCCTCTGGGCAAAGGACAGCGCGCATTGATTGTCGCTCCGCCTCGAACGGGCAAAACCGTGCTCATGCAGCACATCGCAAACGCAATTACGGCAAATCACCCCGAAGTAAAACTGATCGTTCTTCTTATTGATGAGCGACCAGAAGAGGTGACTGATATGCAACGAACGGTAAAGGGCGAAGTGATCTCGTCTACTTTCGACGAGCCACCAACGCGTCACGTTCAGGTTGCAGAGATGGTTATCGAAAAAGCAAAACGACTGGTTGAGCACAAGCACGATGTGGTGATTCTTCTAGATTCGATTACTCGCCTCGCGCGAGCGTACAACACCGTTGTTCCGCCTTCAGGAAAAATTCTTTCGGGTGGCGTTGACTCAAACGCCCTCCATAAACCAAAAAGATTCTTTGGCGCAGCTCGAAACATTGAAGAGGGGGGATCTCTCACGATCATCGCAACAGCCCTTGTAGATACGGGGTCTCGTATGGATGAGGTCATCTTTGAGGAGTTTAAAGGAACGGGTAACGCCGAGATTCACCTCGATCGCAAATTGATGGAAAAGCGAATCTTCCCATGCATGGACATTAATAAGTCTGGAACACGCAAAGAGGATCTTTTGGTGGAAAAAGGAGATCTGAATCGACTTTGGATCCTTCGTAAGGTTTTGGCGCCAATGAATGTCATTGATGCCATGGAGTTCTTATTGGACAAGGTTCAGGGGACCAAAACCAACACGGACTTCCTGAAGGCAATGTCGGGAAACTAAGCATAACCGCCTAAAATTACTATAATTTTTCGGAAAAAAGCGAGGCAACAAAAGATTTTGCCTCGCTTAAAAAATTAGCGATTTAGGGTTGGACATTTGTTAACTCTCTATGTTACAAAATCGAGCCTTACGACCAATAATATTCAATATTTAGAAGAGGAATAGGTCATGAAAAAAGATCTTCATCCAAAAGTTAACACCGTTGTTTTCAAAGACATCTCTTGTGATTACAGCTTCCTAGGAACTTCAACCATGAACTCAAACGAAATGGTAAAGTGGGAAGACGGTAAAGAGTATCCAATGATTAAAGTCGAGATTTCTTCGGCATCTCACCCCTTCTTTACTGGTAAGCAGCGCGTGCTTGATACAGAAGGCCGCATTGATCGCTTTAAGAAAAAATACGGAAGAAAGTAAATGCATAGACCCCTACAGCTTGCTGCAGGGAGATTGCGTAAGAATGCGGTCCCTTTTGAGGCCGCATTTGTTTTTTCTGGGTCTGAGCAGGAATGAAGTTCAAGGATAGAGGCTTGAAAGATGTTTTCAAAACTGGCTGATGTTGAATCGCGATATGAACAGGTAAACTTGCAATTGCAAAGGCCTGATATTGCCGCCGATCAAAAGCAGTATCGAGCCTACATGAAAGAATTAGCAGATCTTGAAAAGATAGTTTTGGTTTACCGCGAATACAAAACGAAGAGCGCTAATTTAAAAGCAAGCAAAGAACTCTTAACGGCAGAGCAAGATCAAGAGATGAGAGAGCTCATCCGTGAAGAGCTTAAAGAGCTTGAAGTGGACGTTCCGGCCATTGAGGCAAGGCTCAAGATCTTATTGATTCCCAAAGACCCCAATGACGACAAAAATATCATTTTAGAAATTCGAGCAGGGGCTGGCGGCGATGAGGCATCGTTATTTGCGGACGAACTTTTTCGGGCTTACGCGCATTTCGCGAGTTCTCAGGGCTGGAAAGTGGAAATGCTTTCATACTCCGAGGGGAACGTTGGCGGCGCCAAAGAGGTGATTGCCTCTGTTTCTGGTGAATCTGTATTTAGTAAACTAAAATATGAGTCTGGAGTGCATCGTGTTCAGCGGGTGCCGAAGACGGAGGCTGCGGGTAGGATTCACACCTCAACTGTGACTGTCGCGGTTATTCCTGAGGTCGAAATCAACGAAGTTAAGATTAACATGAACGAAGTTCGTATCGAGACCATGCGATCCCAGGGTTCCGGTGGTCAGTCTGTTAATAGAACCGAGTCTGCTGTTCGGGTTGTGCATTTGCCGACAGGAATTGACGTAAAATGCCAAGAGGGTAAGTCTCAATCCTCCAATAGAGAGCGGGCCTTTCAAATTCTTTACGCGAAACTTCAACAAATTGAAGATGAAAAGAATCGCAAAGAGGCTTCTGATGCGCGATTGGAGCAAATTGGCACTGGCGATCGCTCTGAGCGTATTCGTACCTATAATTTTCCGCAGACTCGAATTACGGATCATCGCATCGGCCTTACAATTCATCAGCTAGATCAAGTCATGAGCGGCTCTTTTGAGTTGCTGATTGACCCACTCATTG
>JAMIQD010000343.1:0-1527 GCA_035914755.1 Pseudobdellovibrionaceae bacterium
AAACGCCGTGAAAGCGGAGCGTGACCGGCTTATTATCTCTATACTGAATCTCACCATCCCCGGGAACTTCACCCATAATCTTATCAATTGGGATAAAGATTGGATTGATCTTTGTCATGTCGGCAGAAAACTCGCAGGCGCCTTCAACTTCCATTACGGGGCGTTCGCCACTCACCGCCACACCGTCTGCTTCAAATCTCAACGTAACCTTTTCAAACTCTTGGCAAGCTAAGGTTCTTTCGCCCGTGATTTTCGCCATAGCAAAATGGCCCAGCTCAACACCGAGACTAGCCTGGGCACGCACAACGCTTGCACTCGAAAGTAGTTTCGTTTTCATGGCAAGAGTAAGCTCTGATCCAGACAGATTTGAAAAGTCTGACACTTGTCTGACAGCTGCCGGATCACGAACTACTGGTTCCCAATACGAAGTATACATTATCATTCTGTAACCAACGAAAAATGAAAACGTAAATAGAAAAAATATCGTCCCTAGTTTTTTCAAAGGCTCCCCCAGTGGCACCATTCTAACATATTTTTGTTTTTCCGTGTTTTGTATTGCAGTGGGCACAGGACTTAGGCCTGGACTCAAATTTACTATCCAGAACAACTGGCGTATCTGTATTCCTTAAAATCAACTCCCATTTCTTTGGCTTCCATCGCGATTGCGAGAAGGCCTAGTTTGGCGCTCCATCCATAGACATTTTCCTGTGGACAGCCTTCCGCTCTGACAGCTAGGTCTGATACGCACAACCGCTTATAAACGGCGCCCGGGCTATTCAAGCTTTCGGTCGAACTTTTTTCGGAATGAGTTCGCAAAAACCCCCCAGCAAGCTCACAGCCAATCATATAAATAACAGGCTCTGCAGAAGCGCCCTCAGCAGAAACAATAGAGGGAATACCCTCTTGAATGATAACTTCTTCGACCTCGCGGCCGCCCTTTGCTGCTTTCATTTTTTTGCGCGATTTGTAACTCCACTGGCGCACTTCGCCTCCAGATCCTACGCGTATGACGGCCAAACCATAGGTGCCTGCATTGTTCTTTACAAAAACAAAGGGCTCTTGCTGAATTCCGCGCCTCTGATATTCGGCTTTAAGCTTGGCAATGATCTGATCAACACGTGCTGCCAACTCGTTGCGACTCTCTTCGCCATTAATATCAAAATGTAAAAACTCGTCTGTTTCTACTCGCAAGAAAAATGGGTCGAACTTAGCCACGTCAGCGAATTCACTTACAAGCTGATTGTAGAACTTGAAGTAACGACTTTTTTTTCTCTGATACCAGCCCAGCTCTCGCGGGGGATTCATGGCGACGTCTATGGTCCCAGCCCAATCCTCGTATGCTTCAGAAAAGTCGTTATTGCTAATGATTAGGTCCGCTTTAAACTCTTGCATCAATTGGCTGTCTTTAACCGCAGAGCCAACCAAAAGCTCGCGCCCGGAAGCGCTTTGAATTTTTAACGGCTCCTCCAGTTGCCTAGGAATCGCTACGCGAACAGACCTTCCCGCCGCTTCAATCAATGACTGAAT
>JAMIQD010000344.1:0-1698 GCA_035914755.1 Pseudobdellovibrionaceae bacterium
GCCCCTACTTTGTATCCCTAAAAAATCAAAAGAGTATGCTTGCAACCTGCGTTCACTGCTCTCCGCACCCCGAGATTAAAGATTTTTTTCGCTGCGCCTTTTCGTATGTTGCGGCAGATGCTAATCAAATCACCACCCTGCGCAAAGAAGCCCGCAAAAAAAATGCACAACCATTTCAATATGATTGGAACGCCAAGGTCCCCAAAATGCCAGTTCATGTTGCAATCATTTCTGGCGACGAAGAAGCTCGAAATCATTTCAAATCAAGCCTTGAAAAATACTTTAGCAATATTCAGGTGCATGGATTTCCGCACCTACAAACTTTTATACACGCCGTTGACCCTGAATCTGCAAAAAAAGATAAAACCGTGGATCTCGCAAGCCTGCCGTCCGTCCCTGAGACCTTTCATGCCATCTTTGCTGAGGATACTCATTTTGAAGAAAACTTCAAAGAACGCTGGGGAAGCATCCTTGAGACACTTAAGAAAACTCTAAAACCACCGATAGGGAACCCCTCAGGGCTCACTGAAGTCTTTTTGCTGGCGAAGAAAGCCTATGCGGACCATGAAGAGCGAGCTCTGTCTGGCACCGCGAGAGACATCTTTTTCTCTCCCTTAGACCCTATGTACTTGGCAAAAAAAATGTCGATTTTTATGCCTCAGCTAAACTCTACGGAAGAACTTGCCTTTCCGACTGTTTACAACAAACATCTCGCGAAAGTTGCAAATCCTATTGAAATGAGCGAATTTTCAGAAGCTGGCCTCGTCATGAAATACTACCGACCGATCAGCCTCGGGGCCTTCCGAGATTTTGTTCTCTGGCTCCCACATCTGTTGGATTTGCCAGAGTTTCTTGCCGCCTGTAATTACAGCGAGGAATCAAAAAGCGAAAAGGGCGTATATTTTAACCACTTTGTATTTTTCGGAATGAATGACCACTTTTTAAAGCACATCCGCCGCTGGATTATACAGAACCACGTTCTCAGCAAAGAGAGCGAAAGCGCTTAAACTTTGGACTCCTAGCTTTGACCTTGACCACAAACACCTTCTAGAACATGATGCGGGCCATGAAAATCCTGAATGAAATTAAAGCAACATTCCGAGAATCGGGTCTCCGCGGCGTGAGCAAAAAGTACGGCTGGAAGCTTTTTTTAGCTTTTTTTATGTACTACCTTGTCCGCGATGTTGTCTTGTATATCCTGCTGCCTTATCTCATCTATCAAGGCGTGTTTACTTAGGGCACTCGTAGAGCCGAATAAGCCGAGCTCCAAAAAAGGCCCCCGAACGAGAAAGACTCCAGGGTGGATACGGCAAGAATTTCACCTCTGCGCACTGTCCCTTCTCAACCACAGCCCAGCGACGATCCTCAGAGGAAGCTGTGTAAATCTCTCCACTTGTATGATCTTTGACCGCCACAGCAAAAGAAAAGACCTGAGCCGCCGGCTTTGCCGTAGCATCAGCGGTCAGCACCGCCAGAGGAGCCTCCACCCGCTCCACACCGTAAATCACGCCATCAATGGTCTTGGCGAAGATATAAGGATACCAATTCACTAAGATATAAACAAGAATGCCTACGGCTAGAATAGAGAAGAGGGTGTAAACAACTTTTTTCATGGGCTAATTTTATCCCCCAACCCAGCGCAGTATGCAAGGGATATTAATTGGCACAAAGATCCAACTCTTTGTTAGAATGGGAAGG
>JAMIQD010000345.1:0-8704 GCA_035914755.1 Pseudobdellovibrionaceae bacterium
GCCGACTTTCATCGCCTGGTCCATGACCTTGCAGATCTTCTCGGCATGGGTTTCCGACAGCGAGCCGCCGAAAACGGTGAAATCCTGCGAAAAAACGAAGACGAGACGGCCATTGACCGTGCCGTAACCGATCACCACGCCATCGCCTGGGGTCTTTTCAGCCTGATCCATGCCGAAATCGGTGCAGCGATGCTCCTTGAACATATCCCACTCTTCGAAGGAATCCGGGTCGAGCAGCAGTTCGATACGTTCGCGGGCGGACAGCTTGCCCTTTTTATGCTGGCTGTCGATACGCTTCTGGCCACCGCCAAGGCGGGCCATTTCGCGCTTTTTTTCCAGCTGTCGGATGATGTCATGCATAGAGGAAATCTCCCTTATTGGTGCGGGTAATTCAAAAAATCAGTGTTTCAGGTAATCGAGCAGCGCATACGCGGCAGCAGCCGGTGTTGTATGACCTTGTTCGACGGATCGGGTGAAGGCAGGCAGGTTTTCCTGCACGCGTGGGTGAAGACGGAAATGCTGGCGCAGGCCGGAATCGATCATCTGCCACATCCAGGACAAGGCCTGATGTTGCCGCTTGGCAGCAAACTCGCCGGTTGGCTGGAGCGCAGACTGGTATTTCTCGACCTGATCCCAGAATTCGGCAATGCCTTCCTTGTGCAAGGCCGACAGGGCGATGACCGGCGGCGCCCAGTTCGGCGAGGCCGGACGCAGCATGTGCAGCGCATTGTGCCACTGGGCGCGAACGACGGCGGTCGCCTGGCGATCAATATCGGCCTTGTTGATGACCACCATGTCGGCGATCTCGACAATGCCCTTCTTGATCGCCTGCAGGTCGTCGCCGGCATTGGGCAGTTGCAGCAGGCAAAACATGTCGACCATGCCAGCCACCGTCGTTTCGGACTGGCCGACGCCAACGGTTTCGATGATGATCACGTCGTAGCCGGAAGCTTCGCAGAGCAGCATGGCCTCACGCGACTTTTCGGCCACGCCGCCCAGCGAACCGGAGGACGGACTTGGCCGGATGAAGGCTTCCTCACGCTGGCTGAGCAGTTCCATACGCGTCTTGTCGCCAAGGATGGAGCCGCCGGACACCGAAGACGACGGGTCGACCGCGAGTACGGCAAGCTTCTTGCCCTGCTCAATCAGCCAGACGCCGAGCGCCTCGATAAAGGTCGATTTGCCCGCCCCCGGCACACCGGAAATGCCGATCCGGATCGCCTTGCCGGTGTGCGGCAGCAGCGCGTTCAAGACCTTCTGCGCACGCTGCTGGTGATCCGGACGTGTTGATTCGATCAGCGTAATGGCCTTGGCCAGCGCGCGACGCTGCCCAGCCAGCACGCCGTCTACCAGCGCCTGATCAACCGCAGAAAGGGAATGCGCCAGCACGGCAGCTTCGCCCGGATGCATGCAGGGTTTAGCCGCGTGCCTTGCGGATTTCTTCGATCACCTTGATGGCCGAATCCTCGATTCGCGTACCCGGCCCGAAGATGGCCTTGGCACCGGCGTTGTACAGATAATCGTAATCCTGGGCTGGAATCACACCACCAGCGAAGACGATGATGTCGTCACCGCCCTGGTCCTTCAGCGCCTTGACCAGTTGCGGCAGCAAGGTCTTGTGACCGGCGGCCAGCGACGACACGCCGACGGCATGCACGTCGTTTTCAATGGCCTGACGGGCAGCTTCTTCCGGGGTCTGGAAGAGCGGGCCCATGTCGATGTCGAAGCCGAGGTCGGCGTAAGCGGTTGCCACCACCTTGGCGCCACGGTCATGGCCGTCCTGGCCGAGCTTGGCGATCATGATGCGTGGGCGACGGCCTTCTTCTTCGGCGAACCTGGCGACATCTGCCTTGATCTTTTCCCAGCTTTCCTGACCTTCCACAACGCCTCCGTAAACACCCGAAATGGTCTGGTTGTTGGCGCGGAAACGACCGAAGATCTTTTCCAGCGCATCGGACACTTCGCCAACCGTGGCGCGCAGGCGCATGGCCTTGACGGTCAGGTCAAGCAGATTGCCTTCGCCGGTTTCAGCAGCTTTGGTTAATGCCTCCAGAGCAGCGTTGACCGCAGCACTGTCACGCGTGGCGCGAATCTGCTTGAGGCGGGCGATCTGCGAGTCCCGTACGGCATGGTTGTCGATATCGAGAATGTCGATCGCGTCTTCCTTGGCCAGCTTGTACTTGTTGACGCCGACGATGACGTCCTTGCCGGAGTCGATGCGCGCCTGCTTGTCAGCGGCGCAGGTTTCGACCTGCATCTTGGCCCAGCCGGATTCGACGGCCTTGGTCATGCCACCCATCGCCTCGATTTCCTGGATGATGCCCCAGGCCTTGTCAGCCATGTCCTGGGTCAGCTTTTCCATCATGTAGGAACCAGCCCAGGGATCAACGACGTTGGTGATGTGGGTTTCTTCCTGAATGATCAACTGCGTATTGCGGGCGATGCGCGACGAAAACTCGGTCGGCAGGGCGATGGCTTCGTCCAGCGCATTGGTGTGCAGCGACTGTACCACCAGATTTCTCCGTTTATATTTAAAGGCTTTGCGAATGTTTGGCAGCCAGCCAGTTTCGACTTTGATGCCTACGGTTTTAATAATTCTGCGTATGATGCCAAGGCTGCGGGCTGGACGAATGAACAAGCCAACTTAAAACTCTCAAAGAATTTAATAGATATTAAAAAGGCAATGACAAATTGGCGACAAAGTCAATTGAGCCAGTTCTATGCCTCACATGCAATTTGGGGAGCGAACCTGGCAAAAATTATTGATCAAACACAAGTTACTTTTGGATTCTATAAAACTTATTTAGACAATTTGCATTCCTCTTTAAATGTTATGCACGAAATTGAAGTAGGAGTGCTGCCAAAGGCGGCTGTTAGAAATCAATCTTTGTATCCATTTAGAGCGTTGCCGCTTTACGGAGTCCGACTCCTGCAGGCTCTCCCTGACGACTATGAATCGGCAGAAGACCTATATCTCAATAACCCTTCTGATCTAGAGGCTCACCAGTTTGCAACATTGCGAGAATCAGCGCGAATTCTGAAAACAGAAGTGGCCGGCAAAAAATTAATTAAAGCAGATACTGAGCTGGTGAACGAAATTATAACTGCCTTTGAATCCCAGGACGCAAAAGCCGTCGGCCGGGTGATTGAGAAAATAAACGATAATGTTCTTTATAACCGCGGCCCTGTAGCCGACTACTCTTTGCGAAACAGTCTAGTTAAGCTGAGATCGTTTATCGGCAATCCATATCCAATTCTCTCTCCAGGAATGGGATTTTCTTATGCATACGAAATGAACAGCTTTACGCAATCAGGGATGAAGGCATTGCAACGATCTTCGGGCCCTGGAAAAAATCTTTCAATGGCTTCTGACTATTTAACCTTACAGATGGTTTGCGGCGCAGAGAGCAGGTTCTATGAGAGTCCGTGGGGATTCTCCCCAAGCTTTAGCCCACCAAAAATTGTGTCAAACGACTTAGATATCCCGGCACTTTGCCGCTCTCAGTTTTTGAACAACATCTATGGTCTCAAGTTGGCCTCAGCGGATGGACGTCAGTACTCAGGCATTACGGATCTTATTTCTAAAAACATACGGCCTGAAGTTCTTGGTGATATTCGTGTTCGATCTCAAGTAAGTGCGTTTGATCAGTGGTGGAAAAGCAACGTCAACCAACAACTTGAATCGCTTTATAAAGATTTTGATATTCAGTACATAAATGTTTTAGAAAGGTTAACTCGAAATTGGCAAGGCTTCGAAGTTGGCACTAATTGTAAAGCACTAAGAATCGGAAAATGTGCGAGTGGAATTGTGAATTCTGCATTAGATAAACTTAACGCCAGTGATTACCTCGACCAAAACATTTTAAAAAATATGGAACTCGAGCTGAATATCTACACAACAATTTTAAATGAAGTTCTTAATGACTCTCTAAAAAATGGGGCGCGGTCGTTGCCTCCCGCTAAAGACGCCGGCGGGTTATTGCGTCGCATCCGCGCAGGAGACTTTAGCATTTTTAGCAGAGAGAAAGCTGCAGAGTTGCCGCAAATAACGCATTTAAAAACGGCCATTCGTGAGCGGCTCAACACTCTGGGCGCAATTTCTGTTCAAAACGGCGCGGTTCAAAACTTTCCAACGAAAGAAACAAGCAAGAAGGCATTAAAAGAAATAGCTGAAACTTCAAAGATATTGAGTGATCTTATAAATCAACTCCCGGCACCACACAAAACTGTCGCGGAGAGCGCGGCTGCGGGCGTCGAGAGCATCGTGTCGGAGATCAGCCGTCTTAATATGGCCTTCTATACAGCTAAATATCGATTGGAAGATGGGTATGAGGAGGTTTTGGGTACCCTCAGCCAAAATAAAAATGAAATAAGAAATAATGGCCCGAAGTCTTTTAGTCCAAAAGGCGGCCAATAATGAAATTAAGTTTAATAAATTTAACCTTTGAAAGGGGTAAGTTATGTTAGCAAAAGCATTTTTCACAGCACTAGTCACTGTGATGTTTTCGATGAGTAGTTTTGCTGGAGTTATGAATAAAGCGGAAGCCAGCAAACGCTTGACCGAGCTACACAAGGTTGAAGTTGAAAAGGCAGAAGACTTCAAAAAGTCTTTCGAAGAGGCAAAAGGAGATATGAAGAAATTGTCTTCAGAGAAAAAGAAGCAGTTTAACGAAGCTATTTCAATTCTGTCCTCTAAAGTTGGCCTTAGTTCGATTGCTCTTCAGCGCGTATTTTTACGTAAGTCAGATATTTTGTCAGATGTCATTCGTCTCGAGGCGTCTTTGAGATCTGGTGCCGCAGAAGAAAAGGAAGCTGCAAGAACCCAGATTGAATTGATTGAAAATGTGGGCCGCACATTAGACTCACAAAACTATAAGTCCCTTGAAGCTCAAGCGGCAACGAAGCTCTTGCAGCTGGATTTAACAACATTGCCAGCAAAAGCAACTGAAGTTGTTAAAGCCGTTAATGATAATATCCGCCAAGGGAAGTCTTTGGTCGATTCCATTAAAGAGGGAACTAAGGGCATGAAGGGAAGCCTCGAAGACCTCATTTCATGCGTTTAGTTTTTTACTAGTAGCGGTGTTTGCGTTTTTTGGCCTTGTGCTTTTTCGAAACGCTTGCGGCCTTCCGACTATTTTTCATATAGCGGGAGGCTTTTGCATATCCAGGAGATTTCTTCTTTTTTAACTTGGTGTGCATTTTAGATGCCGAAGCCTTTTTGTGGTGCGATTTCTTTTTTGATCTCGCCTCGGCACCACTGCCTACGAAGATAAAAGTTGCAACCAAGAGCCAGGCTGTAAGGACTTTAAATATCGTTTTCATGGATGTACATCTCCCGTCGATAACAGGCTATTCGGCCAATTTTAAATCCAACTTTAAGTTTTATGTCGCCCACGATTTAGCTGAAAAAAAACATCGTCTCGTAATGAGATCTATAAGTTATGATGGTGGTACAATCGAATGTACGCCAGTACACTGATCAAAATGTCTAAAAAAGCATCGGTCTATATTGTGGTTGGATTTGTTGGAGCGGTGTTGAGTGCCCTCTTTTCGAACTGCTCGGGCTCAGCGCCGATCAGCCCTTACCAACAATCGAGTTTTGGCAAAACGTGCATCCCTGGCCCAGGAACGACAGGGTCTCCAAAGACGATTGAAGATGTTGTTGTTCTTATTAACTCACTACCGAAGCCAGTCTCGATTGGTTGCCTCATTGAAAGCTTGGATCGTCCGCTAGACATCTACGGCACTTTTTCATCTTCAAGCGCGCAGCCTTCAGATGGGCCGAGCGATCCCCGTATTTTTATCTTTAAAAATACCCTGGCAATTTCAGTTGTGACCAGTGGCCCAGCAAAAGACATGAGGGCGTTTGGGCTCATGCTCCCCGGGGGGGTATCTCAGAAAGGCGAAATTAGATTTCCGGTTTTAAGCGAATTGGCGATCACGGCCCCCTTTGACGAAATCAGATCTGGCGGAGGAACTGGTTGTGTTTTTTGTCATGCAAACGAAAGACCCGGGGTTTCGGCAAATTCTTTTGTTTCTGATATAATTCGGCCGAGTTCATTTACGAGAGTTTCTTTAGACGCCATGAAAACGCAGTCTGCGCTTTGTAACTCAGCTTCGGGCGCGAGCACTCACAGGTGCGAGATTTTTAAGGGCATTTTTAACTATGGAACAGTTCGCGGGAAAGAGTTTCCATAAGGAAAGCTCTTTCCCTGACAAAGCTTAATTGCGGACTAAAAATTTTGCGGCAGCAATGGGCATGGCGAACAAGAGGGCCTTCTCTTCAACAAGCACCCCTTTTTCGTTATACGATGAAGCCATTGGAATAGATGAAATATCGCGGACACGAGTGTGGATCCGACCATCAATTGAAAGCTCAATCTCGCCCGCGGGAGTTTCATTTAAAACAATCACCTTTATGGGCTCAGCAGGACTCGTGATAGTAATTGTTGAGCGTTTCAAATGGGTGCCGGGCAGGGTCTCGTGAAGGACATGATATGTTTTGTCCGCATCTTTGAAGTCAAAAGTTCCAGAGGAAACGCGGCCCTGCCAAAAATCCATCGTATTGAAGACAACGGCATCAATTAATAGGGTCACTCCAAAAACAACAAACGTCAGAATATAGAGAATAATACGTATGATAAGGTTCTGAGAATTAACCCAGCCCGCATATTGGCGGGTAAGTTTAAACCCGCCAGAGGCGCAGCCTGTAGCCAAGGACATGACTGCACAGGCACTGAATGAAAATAAATAAAAAAGACTTTTGCTTAAAAATCGGTCCATGATTTTTGCTCCACTTACTTATGGTTAAGGTTTACTTCTTTTCGATCTTTAGAGTTTTTATAACTACGTCTTCAGTCGGGCGATCCATCGGTCCCGTTTGAACCTTCGAGATACCATTAACGATATCCATCCCTTCGATAACCTCACCAAAAACCGTGTGTTTTCCATCAAGCCAAGGTGTCGCGGCAACGGTGATAAAGAATTGAGAGCCATTTGTGCCTGGGCCAGCGTTTGCCATTGATAGGATGCCAGGTTTGCTATGTGTAGGAGCTCCTTTTGGGAACTCATCTTCAAAGCGATAGCCAGGGCCGCCGGTACCTGTACCAAGCGGGTCTCCGCCTTGAAGCATAAAGTTAGGTATCACACGGTGAAACTTTAAGCCGTCATAAAAAGGCTTTTTGATCTTGTTTCCAGATTTAGGGTCCGTCCACTCTTTAGTGCCTTCAGCAAGACCAACAAAATTATCAACGGTTTTTGGTGCGAACTCTGGAAAGAGTTTAATTTTGAAAGTACCTTTGTTTGTCTCGAATACAGCAATCATGTCTTTTCCTTTTTTGTTAACTTGGGCTTTTTTCTCATCTGCTTTTGAATTAAAGCTAAAAGCAGTCAGGATAAATGCGAGAACATAAATCCACAAAATCTTTTTTAAATGAATACGATAGATCACAGCGCCTCCCTAAGATTCTGCGACTAGTATCTTTGACTTGCGACGAGGGTCAAGCCGTTTAAGTAGTTGTAAATTCTCAGAGATTAATAAATTTATCTTTTTTTCTAACTCGGCCCCGGACATTTGAAATGCCATGGCAAGATGTTGAAATGATTCGTGATTTGTAAGCAACTTCGCGCCGCCCTCAGTCGAGACGAGCTGAAGCATCTGTTCGAATTGACGCAGCTGCGCGTAGTTGCTGCGAAGGCCAGCAAGAGGCTCTGCATAAGAAAGAAACTCGAGGGTGCTTGTTCCTCGGGGTTGAATAGAATTAGCGAGAAGAAAGGTTTGTGCGAAGAGCTCGATATCTAGCAGGCCCCCTTCCATGTATTTAAAATCCCAACCATCAGGGGTGACGCGCACGAGGTCCTCGCGAATTTTCTCTAAAAATTGCAAATCACCTTCTGATAGGGCCTTGTTAAAAAGTTGGCTGGCTATGCTGCGTGCGTTCGGCGAGAGCCACCGGGCCTTGAGATAGGCTTGGCGCTCCCAGAGCTCCGCGTCCGCTTTTAAATATTCACAGAGATGTGAATAGGAAATCACAATGGGCCCGGCCTTGCCCGAGGGCTTCAGTCTCAAGTCAATTGCATAAATACTTCCGCCCTTTCGAAGCTCTGTAAGGCGATTGATAAATCGACGCGCAAGCTTCGCGTCTATTTCTGTAGGCTCCTCAGACGTTACCAGTATGAAATCGAGATCAGAGCGGAAGCCGAGCTCTTTCCCGCCCCATTTTCCGAGCGCTAAAATTTGTAAATCAGAAGGAAATTCTTTTTTGAGCTCACTTAAAAGCGAGCTGCAGATTTCATCAGCGGTGTCACTTAAGTTCGTTTGCAAAATCTCGATATCTCGGTCTTCAAGATAGCGAGATCCATTGATAAGCTCAGCAAGAAGGCGCTTTTCGACCAACTGCTCAAGAAGGAGGCCAAGGTCGTCCGCTTGCAAATCTTGGGACCGATAAACATAACTATCCATGAGCTCTGGCCGCGAGCTGAGAATTTGCGAAAGATAAGCGGAATGTCCAAAAAGCCAAGCAAGCTCATCGAGCAGATCTCGGTTTCGATTCAACAGAGTGAAGAAGCTGGCCTTCGCCCTCGTCGACTTGATAAACTCTTTTAGATGTTGCAGGGCTTTGTCGATATTTCCACGTTGCTTTTGTAGCGTTTCATAGAACTCATTTAAGAATTGAATACGAGCGCGCTCATCACGATCTTTGTT
>JAMIQD010000346.1:0-40872 GCA_035914755.1 Pseudobdellovibrionaceae bacterium
GCTGGTCCTTGGCAGCAACCGGTCAAGCTACATTTATAGTCACCGGAGATAAAGCCTTACTGAAGGTCAAAAGAGTCAAGGGTATCGAGATATTCAATCCAAGTCAGTTTTGCCAAAGGCTCAAAATCAAATAGGCTGCATGAGCTACTGTTTTACAAATCCAGGGCAAGTATTAACCCACACCTCGTTGTTACTGAGACATTTCTTAGAATTACAAATGGAATCTAAAGTCAGCGTTTCGTAAATTACCTTGTGATCACCTAATGAGCCAAATTGAACAAGCTCATTTTGATTCCCAGAATCTTGAATGTTAGTTTTCAGCTCATCACGGGCGCATATTTTCACTTGTGACTCAGACTGAAGTATCTTTTCAACTGTGCGAACTTGAGAATAGCAGGAGTCTTTGTCCTGATTTGTCGGTTGCATAATCTCTAAAACCTCGTTTTTATCATTTAGGACGTACATTAAATATTGATGTCTCCAATTATTTTCAGCCTCTGCATTAAAGAAAAGGCATTTCTGTCGCACTCGATCAGAATTTACATGAATGGTGTGAAGATCATTTAGATTACTTTGTTTGGCCGCAGGAAATGTTTTCAGGTTGAAAACCTTAGTGGATTGACATGCGGAAATAAAAAAACAAAACAGTAAGAGTAAGTTACTTTTTAAGTTCTGCATAAGCTTTCCTGTACTTTTTAAGACCTGACTTTTTATAATCAGAATCACTTTTAAGAAGTCCCTTATATTCCAAAATCAGCTCTTCATGATCTGGTGCCCTCTTTAATTGATTGATAGCTGTTGCTCTTTTTTCGGCACCCTCGGCTAAAAAGACCGGGGTTTTTCGTTATAAGTGGTTGATTTCAGGTCATGTAATGGCGGATTCGTCGCAAAATGACTTGTTTCAACTACTTAACGAATCCGCCATGCTATTATAGCACAAACTTCTTTCTTCATCACTTCTAGCGCGAGCCGAACATACTGACCACATTCGCAGGGAGTTCCATCGGGCGTTCAATCGCTTTAGATTTAAAGCTAAGCTTCTCTGTCGCTCCCGCTTCCTCAATACCAGCCATGCGGATGTAAATCTGCATCGTCTCAAGATCCTGCCAGCCGCCGATCTTCATGACCGTTGTCGCAGGAACCCCGGCCTGAATTAAGTGAGTTGCAAAACAAGCTCTGAGCGTATGGAACTTAATGGATTTAAGTCCCTCGTTCACACAGAAGGTCCGAAGAACCTTCGCTTGCATACCTCGTCTCAACTCATGGAAGTCCTGAAACACAAGGGTCCCTTGCTCGTCCTTGCCCCAACTTATTGACGGCAAGTAACTTTGTAGGAACCAGTAAAGCTCACTAGAAACAGGAACCGTGCGCCAGTATCCGGCCTTCGTTTCCCCAAATTTCTTTGTGCTCTGGCTCCATGCACGGTGAACTCTAATAAGTCCGTAACTCTTTTTCGAATCATCAGACTTATCAAGAGCCAAGGCTATTTCCCTAGAAACAAGGTCGATGTCTTCTAACCGAAGGCCTCGCAGTTCTCCTGCGCGCATTCCAGTATAAAGACCAACCTTCCATATAGGGTGCCAAGGGTGCTCTTTTTGTTCCGACCGCTCCAGCAGCAGAATAACTTCATCCCTCGTCAAGATCTCGGGGATAGTGCAAGCTGGCTTTCGCTCAAGCTCCACCGCGTGAACAGGGCTCTTGTCTTTTCCGACAATGTGCCCGTGTTCCATGCCCCAGACATAAATCACATTGATTGCGATCTTGATCTGATATTGAAGAAGGACACTTGCTTCTTCTGCTTTCGCTAAAGTGAAGATCTCTGCGCCATCAGCAAACCCAAGCTTCGATGCGGGTTTCTTAAGCCAAGACTTCGTCCAGTTATTGGCTCTCGCCACATAATCTCGAACCGTCGCAGGCTTGAGCTTCCGTGAAGGGAAGAGTGTGTAGTAGCGTTCCCACTTCTCCACAACTTCGCCCCAGGTAGCGCCCTCATTTTCACGCCTCGCAACTTTAATGCAAGCTTGCTGATATTCGCGCTTATAAATTTTTTCCGCTTCCTCTTTAGAGGCAAGATCAATCTCTCGTTTCTGTTCGCGAATCTTCCGATTCTTACTCGAAACGACATTCACGTATGCTTGCCACAATATTTTTCCATCTTCTTCGTAACTGGTAACACCCATCTTAATTCTCCTTTATTTCTATTTTTTTAGATTAGAGAGAGTTCAAGTAGGCGATCCAGTTCGACCTTCTTAAAGAAGAGTCTTCGACCCCATTTGCGAGCTTTCAAAAGTCCTCGCCAAACGGCAGTGCGAATTGCTCCATCAGAGGGTTGTCCATCCTTGCGAATTTTTCGCAAGTACACAGCAGCGTCTTTCGTAGATAACCAAGTCAAATTGTCAAAGAACGGTTGATTTGATTCTTCGCTTTCCGGCTTAGAATCTTTCAAATTATTACTGTCCATAAACTACTTTCTCCTTTGAGAAATATCAAGAAAATTCATTAAAAATAGAGCGCGCTATCACCGAGAAAAATGCGTCATTTCCCCTATGAAACTGCTGCATTTCCTTGAGCCGATTTGTTGCTTTCTGATTTCAACAGATGCGCCAAATAATCGTCCATTGTGATCTGTCCGAACTTCAAACAATGCGCACGATAGCTTTGCTCCATTCGATCACGTCCCGTAAGACTGGCCTCCTGTAGTTCGGTCAGGTCCTGCGCCGTGAGCTTCGGAAGAAGCTTCAGCAAAAGCGCGTCGAGTTTGACGCGTTTGCCGAATTGCTTCTTGTTGATTTTGGCAAGTTCTGAAAGCAGGCGCTTTCGTGTTTCAAGTGAAACGCGAATCGCCGCTGAATTTGATTTTTTGGTAGCGGGCTTTGCCACTTTTTTTGCTTCTGAAGTTTCCATAAGGTTTCCCCTTTGTGAAACCTCGTCCGCCTGAGTGTGGTGGGAAGAGGATTAAATTTAGATACAGACCGCGCTTAGGCGTAGGTCATTTTCTTACATACCGATGTCAGGGCCTCGGCCTCGATCATGGCTCAGATCACTCATGGAGAGTTCCTTCACCAGAATATCGAATGGGTTAAAACGCTCCTTCATTTTGTCGGCAAAACTCCGTTCTTGTTTTAGCTCTTTATGATTTTGAGTTGGCATGACATGCACTTCTTGAATATGTGGATTCAAAGCCAAAACCTCCGTCATTCTTCTTTCTGAACCCTCATCAAACATCACAAAAACATTTGAACCTTTTGAGTGAGACGCTTTGCCGCTGCCACTCAAAATTAGAAACTCAAAAGGATCAGAGTGAACGCTCATTTTCTTTGAGCTGGTGAGACTCTCAAAAAATGAAGCTGATGGCTTCCCATGACGTTTTTGTTTCCATTCGCCGTTTGTCTCTTGCTTGAACTCAATCGCGGATTCATTCTTTTCCCCCATGAGCCAAACGCTTCGATTCTCGCCAACATGAACATTCTTGTTCTTAAGAACTGAGCCTGCGTGAGATTCGTTAAAACCTCGCGAACGCAAAAGACTTTGCATTGTTTTTTGTGCAACTTCAGGCAAAGCAGATTTTGGTTTTGGAAAATAAAATGCCTGAACCCCTTTCTGGTATGACCCCATATACTGCTCCAGAAGCAGTAGCTTTGGGTTCTTATTGATGATCGCGAGTGCGCCAAGTTCATTTGTCTCTTTAACCGCTTTTACGAAATCAATAATTGTACCCTGACGACCGCTTTTGTTATTCGTCCAAGATTTATCCTCAACGACAACGAACTCCAAACCGCGCAAAACCTTTTGCCCCTTGGCGTTGGTTTTAAGCTGAATTTTGTTCGCTTCGCAGTAGCCAAAAATGCTCTGCTCATTGGCTCGTTTCATTTCATGGTAAAGAACCCCGCCGCTACTATCAAAAATTGCAGGCAACACATCCCGTGCACTGTTGCGATCAATTTTTGTAAACTTGCTGTAATCCTTTTTTCCGAATCCTGAATAGCTTGTTGATTCAGGTAATAGATGGCTTTGAGTTCCCACAAAATTTCCTTTTCCGTCAAAGGCTGCTCCAAGATCGGAAAGGGTTCGGTCTCTAAGTCCTGGACTCTTTGCATATCTCTCATCATTCTCCTTAAACGCTTTCATCAAGCCGTCTTTATCAAATTTATCTCCAAGGCGTTTCCCACGAACTGCTTTGGCGTCGCTACCATAGAGATAGCTAATGTTCTTTTCCTCAACGCGAACATGAACACCACGGAACTTTAAAATCCCCACATACTCATCAAAGCTTGTGCTCGCGGCTCTTGCGAAATCTGCTTTTTGCTTCATATCAAAGAACCGAGTCTTTTTTCCGCGCGCTGCCATATCTTGAACTTTATAGGGAACAGAAGCCCTTTCTTTTTGGCTTTTCTTTTCAGTAACACTGAAGCCATTCTCACGCGCAATTGCGTTATTAGCCTCGTGAAGTTTGATCAATTCAGACCGTTTATTAACGAGCAACATTTTGGTGTCACTGTTCACGGACGAGATCACAATATGGTTATGAATGTGATCCTTCTCCGTGTGAGTGATAACCCAAGCTGAGTGACCGGGAGCAATTCGCTTCGCAAGCTCTAATCCCATCTCGTTGTACTTTTCCGACGGAAAGAGATCGCTCTCTTTCGCAGGCCAAGACTGGATGATGGTGAGCGCCAAGTTCTTCGCTTCTTTTTTCCGTCCCTCGTGCTCATCCCGAATTTGCTTTGCCATGTTTTCCGCAAGACCATTCGAAGCACTTCGTACTGGCTCAGAGTCACGGTCCTTGTCTAAATACTTTTCAAGTGCTTCGGGAGCTTTCACCCAGCTTTGCTTAACGATTGGCATAGTTCACCGTGAGCATTTGACTCAATTTCATATAGTTAACATTGATCGCTGAAAGTGCCTGACTCCATCCGGCCATGAGCCCCATGTTAATTTTTTTGGCGATCTGATTGATGTTATTTCCCTGACGTTTGAGTTCAGTTTCAAAACTCTTTGCTTGCTCAGGTGTCAGGAGTGGGCGCTCCAGATCCATTCTGCAAAATAGCGCACGTCTAAAAAGTTCCGGGCCAGACATTCCAGTCGCCGCGATCATTTTTTTGATTCGGTGATGCTCGGTTGCATCAATACGAACGCACAATGCGGTTCCCACATCTACTTCGGTTTCTAAATTCAATTGTTCCATTTTTACCCCTATGAGTTAGTTGATAAAAGTCCTCGGGGTGTCGTGGGACTTTATTTATTTTCAACAATTGCTTCGGCGTTTATGCCGGTAAGCTTTGTTTGCAAGCGATCATGGCTTAAACGCCGCGATGATCGCTTTGAAAACTGTTGTGAGCCATCCTTTTACTTCTTCGTGATCGACTTCCGTTTCTGCCGCAGCTTTTGCGGCTTCCTTCACTGTCGCACTCAGTTCGCCAACGGCTTGCACAACCTCTTCACCTGGATCAATCGTTAACTCTTTCATCTTTCCCATTTTTTGCCTCCTGTTTGTTTGGGTTCATTATTTTTATCGTTACAACTTTATTTGCGTTCAAGATCTCATCGAGACTCATCAAGAGATGAGCTTCTGCTTTCTTTAAAAGTTCGTTTTGCTCAATGACTTGTCGGAAGCTTTCTTCCGAGCGCTCCGCTTTTATTTTTTCAATGAGTTCATTTTCTTTTGCTAAAACCGCATGGATTGAATTGTCCCTGTGGGAAGAGCTTGCGCACCCGGTGAGTAACATTTGAAGAGTAAGAGCGAGCATGAGGATTGTGAGTGGGAGTTGGATTATTAATTTGCGTGTGCTGTTACTAAATTTTGGTTTGTTCATGTTTTTTCCTTTGTTTGTTTCATTTGTTAGTTTTGGTCTTTTGGGTATTTTGGTTCGTGGCAAGATAGGGGTGTGATATCTCCCTCCCCAAAAATGTGGTTGCTTTGCCCCCACACCCCCAAGGCCGAGACTGTCGGTCTCGGCCATAAATACTAGACTGAAACTCATAGTGCCGCCTTCGCCGCCGACATAAGCGGACCAGAAGTCGTCTCTAAGAACTCAGGCTTTCCTTCGGATTCGCTTTCACCAAGCATCGGTTTTAGGAACATAAACACCGAACCTGTTGTCATCGTGGCCACCAGAAGCTGAACCCATGAATAGATCGAAAACATATAGTAGAGCCTGTGGTTCACGAGACTGGCCGAGTACATGGATACCCCATCAGTCATTTGCCCAAAGGCTTGCATGACCTCAGACGACATCGAGATACCAAGCATGATGTGATAGAGAAGCGTCCATAGTGGCGTCCACAAAAGAACCGAGAAGTAGATCCAAAACCAAACCACCAGCACACGCCACTTGCCTGCGACCACAAAAAACATGAGCCACGGAAAGACCGCGATCAAAAGCATTCGGATAAATCCGGCGACGTGGGGCGCTCGCGCCAAGTGCTCACTGAATTCCTGCGAACGACTTGCCGCCTCGGATGCACCTTGCTGATCTCGTAAACCCAGAGATCCTAGAATCCCATCCCAACTAAAGAGGCGTCCAAGAACTTGGAAAGTTTGACCAGCGGCTCCTAGAGCCTCAGCACCCTTTTGAATACCGAGACGACCCTCGTGTTGATCGGCATAGAAGTTCGCAAGCGCCATCGAAGTCGCGTAGTTCTTGTAATAGCTTGGATCAAGCTTCCCGCCGTAGGAGTAAACGAGTGCTTCTGAATATGGAATGGTCTTAGAAAAATCCTTCATCTGACCAGCGCCGTATTCGTTCAACTTCTGAACGGTTGAGTCCTTAACCTCTAGGCAATTCGTTGTTTTTCCTTGGCCCAGATCAATGCTGACATCTGAAAGTTCTTTGTCGATTTTTTTACCCGCCGAAAAAAATCCATCAATCGCTCCCTGATTTTTAAACTGGTCCACTGATGGCAAAACCTTGGTGAAACATTCATCCGAATAAAAACGAAGCTGGTCCCGAAGCGGTGAGTCTTCAATCGTTGAGATGCCCGCATACATGATAGCCTTGTAGAACATATTCGGAGCCGTAAGCTGGGGATTACCCTTGGCGAATACTTCGTCAATGACCCTTGAAAGAAGCCCTGTGAGTTCCTCAGCCGTTCGACTCATTAGCTCAAAGACAACGCTCACTCGGTACTGACTCTCAACATTATCCACATGGTTTTTCACATAGGCATTGTCGGACCAGTTTTTGCCTTGATAGTCCCTCACCCGCGCTTCTGAGCCCACGCGAAGAATCGCAAGACCTAAGAAAAGACATGCGATCACTTTGATAAACTTTGAAATGGGAACGTGACGCTTCTCGATCAAAGATCCCGGCAAATAGCGCGAGATAAATTTTAAAATCGTGAAAAAGAAAATGGCTCCGAAAATAATCAGAACCAATCCCTTAAAGAAGGTTTCACCCGTAATGACTTCAATAAACTTGGCGTGAAGGCCAAGTCCGATGAGCTGATAGAGTGCTTCATAAGCAGTGTTTGAAAACATAATCCTCCTTTCGCTTTAAGCTTCGTTAAGAATTCTGGCGTTGATACCGTTTCTTAAAATCACGGCAATACCTTCAAGTTTTGAAAACCAGAAAAAGCTCTCATGCCAGTGCTCGATAATTCCAAGGAGCCAAACCTTGTTAATTTCTATTTCGACAATCGCGCCCGATTTGATTTCAACATCACCGACTTCAAATCTTTGAAAACAGTTTCGCTTCAATGGTCCTTCGGAAGTCATTGGCCACCTCCTTTGGTTTCACAAAGAACGCCGTCCGAGCAGTCGAAGAAGCGACTCTTGGCGGTTTGCGATTCCAATCCCGATTGATCACGCATAAGACGGTCGCGTGATAAGTCTTGATGAATGACTTCGCCCTCTTGGTTGATCTGGGCCACCACTTCATTCAGAGGAACATTTCGCTCGCGCTGAAGTTCGAGCGTTGTTTGAATCGACTGCTTCAGCGTGTCTCGCTTATCCTCGATTTCTTTTTTCCGACGCTCCGGCAAATTGGGGTTCTGTGAAGCAAGTGCTAGAATATCGAGAGAGCGGTTCATGTCTTCAGAGAACCTTGCAGTAGCCACGGAGCTTGCAAGACGTTGGCAATAGAGCGCTCGGCTTCGATACGGCATCACCGCAAGGTTACGAAGAGTCTGCCTGTCGAGAAGAGTTTGGTTTTTGGTTCCCGTGATGGATTCAAGATCAGCATTTCGAACCACGGCATTTGTTCCACCAGGGCCAGCGTCATCGACTTTACCCATGAGACCTACACAAAGCTTTTCCTGAACATCTCGCTCGATCCCCGCCAAATGTGTACGCGGCGTAATGCCGAAGGGCTTGTCTCCATACTCAACACTGACTTTGCCGCGAGAAACAACGGTGTCTCCCACTAGGTTCTTAACAAGCTTCACGGTGCTTGAAGCTTCAGGCGTATCAAAACCTGCCCAACGCGCAGAACTCTCAATAAGTTTGTTGGAATTACTTTTTTCTCCGTACTTCGAGCCTGACCAGTTCGCCACGTCCGTATCCCACATACGATTCGAGTTACAAGCCTGCATAGCGGCTTCAATATTTCCGCCATTGCTCTCGATCTGGCGATGAACGCAAGTCTGGCGCTCCTCGTAGTATTCGCCGACGCGAGAATCGGTGTACTTATCCATAAGCGCGCACTGATTCAGTCGCATTTGCGACATGAAGTTCGCATTGATCTGCGAGTGCTTCAGGATCGCACACCATGTCGGGCTAAAGTAGCAGGCAAGGAGCATTGGAGAACCCGCCATGATGTCTTTACCCATGTCTCCAAAGTAGCGGCTATCAAGTATATTTTTAAGACTCGCTTGCAGAGTGCTTTTGAAATCGACTCGTCCACAGTCTGAACCAATTCCAAGATTCAATCCGAGATCAACACTTCGGTACTCGTCAAAGACGGGGTCTTTTTTAAGACCTTGGGTCTGGTACAGATAATCGCTCGACTTAAATTCACTGCGATTTTTGTAGTCGTAGTAATTATCTCCGGCGCGTGCCTGAGCGGCGAGGAAGCAAAGACTCATCATTAAAATTATTTTCATTTAGGCTCCCTTTGTTTTTTCGTTAATGCCGTTTCGATCTTGCTCACTGTTCACAGAGGACAGGCGATCAAGATTTGACTGAATATATCTAAAAGCCCCCTGATGAGTGCTGGTCTTGTTCGTGTAAAAGACTTCTGCGAACTCATTCGGTTTTGTTTCAAGCGTGTCGAGAATCTCAAGTGATGCGGAATTCAATAGCGATGAGTGTTCCCGCAGATAGCGAACATTGTCGGGACTCATTTTTAAGAAAAAGAAATTGTCTGCTCCGCCCCAAACAGCTTTACCGGCCTCAGTTTCAAAAAAGACTCTGGGATTTGGCGCAACACCAATCAGAAAGAATCCCATTTTTCGCATTCTCTCTGCGGCCTCAACAACGAATTCGCCAACGATTGGGTTGTCGCGTCCCAAACAGCCAAGCTCCTCGATATAAAGAACTCCACCGCGTTTCAGGCTTTCAGGTTTTGACATCATCGTCATAATTTCCTGAATCACGCACATGCTCATGAGGACTTTAAGCGTTTCATCCGAATCGAGCGCTTCCAGGTCATAGGCATAGAGAAGCTTCGCTGATTGCTTTCTCGTTTGCGCTTGTCCTCGGAAAAATGCCGCATACACACCATCACCGTAAAAAGGCATAAGTCTTGTGATGAGGTCTTCGATTTGCTCTTTGAGCGTCTCAAATTCGCCTTCGGCAGTAAGACCTGACATCGAAGCGATCACATCATCCATTGAAACTGAAACTTCGTTTGTCGAATCTCCCTCAACAAGCAGGCCATCCTTGTAAACGATTCCGCGCTCACGAGCCCTCCGCAAATAGGCTTCCTTCAATGCGCGAGACACGATGCTCATGTGATGGCTTTCCATCTCGAATGACGTACTGGTGAGTTTCACCGCCGTCAGAATCAGCTTCGTCAGAAAATGTACTTTTGCATCGTCAAAGGCTCCGCGAAACGAAGAGAACGGCATATCCTTGTTGGGATCAAAGACGCTTAGGTCTCCATCGAAATCTCGGCACAAAGCCTCACAGCTCGTTCGCTTGTCGATTACAAACGCCATCGGCTCTGGACTTTTAAGTTTCAGCGCCTGAACACAGTCCAGCGCAAATTTACTTTTACCCGACCCCGTGTCTCCAAGAATGGCTGTGTGATTTGAAATCGCATTCGATGCCCACGAAAAACGAACAAGATTGTTCTCTCGAGACAAAAACAGTTGAAGCGGATTGTCCATCCCACGGTACGAGTCAAAAACGGGAAGAAGTTTTGTCGCATCTTTATTCATGATGCGCACAAAGCGTTGGCTCGAATGATCCGCCGAAGGTGTGTAGAAAAGCGGAAGACTATTCAGGCAGAGCCCAAAGCCAATCATCTCTTCTCGGATAACTTCACATTCTAAGTCATTGTGAAATACGCTGGTGATGGCCCTGGTTCTTTGATTCAGAACCTCTTCGGTTTCTCCTTCGACAATCACACTGAATGTCATGAACAAACACCGCTCGTCATGAGCAAGACGTTCTTGGATTTCCTTAATCTCCTGCTGCTGACGACGAGCCCGCGCGCTCGGACTATTTTGAAGAAAGAACTCCTTCGTATCAAAATAGCTTTTGATTTTTGCAGCTTTTGGAAAACTAAAATTTAGCGAAAGCTTGAATGGGAAATTGAGCGTAAGAAAATTCGCCATTCCACCAGGGATGACCCTTCGTGGACTCGTTTTAAGCGTAATAGTTCGAGTCTTAAGACCCTCGCGCTCTAGACCTTCATAGTCGCCCTTAAGCCCCGCATAGACGATTTGTTCAGAAATTGAAATGTGTGGATTAAACCGAGCAAACTCTCGTTCAAGATATTCTTTCGGATTAAAAAACCGTCTCAGGTATTCGACAAGCTCAGCACCCCCTACACGGGCCAGGGGGATTTTTGAACTATCAACGAATTGCGCTAGAATTTGAGAAAATTCTGAAACCTCCATCGTCATCGCGTTCATCGAATCAAAAAGAAGACCCTCTCCGCGTTCCATAAGGCGTAAGATTTCTTTTTTATTGTCTTGATCTGGAAAATACCTAATCGACAGAAGAGCGCGTCTACGCATCGGCGAAAGTTTATTTTTCCCTTCGCAATAGCTCTTCAGATTTTCAAGTCGCGCCTCATAGAT
The DNA here is from genome assembly GCA_035914755.1 of Pseudobdellovibrionaceae bacterium. Lineage (GTDB taxonomy): Bacteria > Bdellovibrionota > Bdellovibrionia > Bdellovibrionales > Bdellovibrionaceae > JACMRP01. The sequence continues at coordinate 11,185 of JAMIQD010000346.1, forward strand.
CGTTTTTGAAATCGGATGGGGATTTTTGAAGCCGCTCGCTTCGAATGTCCAAATTGGACCACGCGCCGGAATGTGTCCCTGATCGAAGACAATCTGCAAAGTGCATTTCTCTGGCAAGAAGAACCAAGATTTAAGTCCTTCAACCATTTCAACGATTCGGGTTGCTTCAAGCGGCTCATGTTCAATCAGTCCAAGTTCAAAGACGGCCCCTAAAGATCCATCTTTAAGAACAAACATTCCGGCTTCAGGTAAATATTCTTCGTAGGGAAGAATTTTTGCGAAGGAGTCGGGACGCTCAAACAAGGCACGAACAAATTTCGTTCGGCTTGCGAGTGTGGATTCAATAATTTCGCTATTTGATTTTTCAATTCCAAGCATAGGTAGACCCCTTTTTTGGTCCGCCGCTCGCCTGGTATTGGTAGAGAGACTTTTTAGTTTTTTATTTTATATCGTTCGCTGCTGTTAAAGTGAGCGTTCGATATTTTCTAAGGCCAAACTTCTGGAAATAAATTGCCTGCGGCATCTTCTGTTTCGAGTATTGAAGCAAACTTTGTTGCTTTCGCGTTTTTCAGTTTTTCCAAGTAAAAAGCCTTTTTAGGTTTCATCTTAGTTTGTGCCTTCATATGCTGAAGCACGCCGTCCTTTACTTCCTCTGGTACACTTAAGAAAAGATCACACAAAAACAAATCTGGGCTACATACTGAAATCCCAACAGGACTCAGTAGTGCGTCGGGAAAGTCCTTCAAATTTAAAGTGACGATGGTGGAGCAGTTTTGCTGCCGAGCTAAAGCCACCACATGCTCATCATCTTTATCTGGAAGGCCGACGAGAGTATAACCACCAGCCAAAGTTTTTCTTGAAGCGCTGAATTGCTTGAACACGCCGCCCTCAATATTTTGACGAAATTTTTGTTTCGCTTCGTCGTCATCTGAGTAATTGCGAAAAACTTCATCCCAAATTTCATCTGACCAAGAGATCTGAATTAAGCTTCCCCAAGAAAGCCACAGAAACAAGCCGCGAAGAATATTCGAATAAAGCACGTTGGCATCAAGAACGATTTTATTCATCCTTATCTATACCAAATCCGTCTTCGTCCATTTTCGACATCACCTGAGCAAATTGCTCACGCTCTTCCATATACTGAATCAAAGAGCCTTTTGTAATTCTCCAGTGGGTGCCGACTTCATAACCTTTGAGTCTGCCAACTTTCAGCATGTGCATGATTGAGGGACGAGAAATGCCAGCAATCTCTCCCGCCTCAGTCGGTGATAAATCATCCTCAAGGACGATGGCTTTTTCATCTAAGAGAAGTTCCACAAGTCCGACTAGTTCATGAAGAGAACTCTTCTTGATCTCAACGACTTCTTTAGGCTGTTTTTCTGCTCCCTTGAGTAGGGCCAAAAGGTTTTGGACCTTTTCTTCCTTTTCCTTCGTAATAAGCAGTCGTGACATAGAGCCTCCTATGTACCCATCATAATACATAACTGTATTATCTGAAACATCTTTCTTATCATTATTATCGGTAGCATCTAGCATATACTTAAGTCTCCTATATTTGTTTTGGCTCCATAACCGTCTTGAAGCACGACCGATCTCAAACTGAGACAATCTAGTACCCCGGTAGCGTTAGGTGCCTCTGGACCCCTTTGGAGGCTTTTGAGCAGGCTTATCCTGAGTACGCGGCTTCGTTTTCGGTATTGGGACCTTCTTCATTTCCCAAGCTTCCGGCGCGACCACGATTGAGAGCCAGGAACCCCAAAAGTAATCCTTCGATGGAAGTTCTTTTGCGTGAAGCCACGCCACCACCACTTGTTCAGGCATATGGGTTGGAACGTATTTTACTCCACCTTGCCCGGACATATTCATGGGTGGCGCAGTGAAACCGTAGCCAGCTCTTTCCTCAAGAAGTGACTTCTGATTGGTGCTCGCGCAACCGTTGATGAGACTACTCAAGAACACGAGTGAAATAAGAGTAAATACCTTCATCACCATTCTTCCTTTCTTTTTTGAAAAATTCTTCGGGCAGATTCACTTTGTCTTTCATAACAATCCAGACATCGCGGCCTGAACCAATAGCGACCGTAGGTGCAAGATTTTGCGCCTGCTGTAGATACCACTGAGCCACCATACCTGCGGCATTTGAAGCTCCACCTGCGACTGCGTACTTCCCAGCATCACCAGTCATCATCGAAGAACCGCCGCCCAGAGGATTCGTGCTCTGGGTTGTTTGCGAGGCTTGAACTGCCTTCCCAACACCATCAACCACACCCGCGATGAATGCCATTGCAGCTACTCGGCCTTGTTTTGAGTTCACTTGCCCTTTCATGGCAAAAGATCCGTCCTTGTCGTCGGCGACAAATCCATTCACTTCGCGTTCAAACATCTTTCCCTTTTTAGAAACGCAGCTCATCTTGGTCGCCTGCATTTGTACACGCTCAGTTGAAAGATCTCCCTCGGCCTTTGCGATCATAAAGCAGCCCGAGAGATCAATTTTATGATCGTTCGGACCAACGTAAGAAAAATCGAGCACCATCAGCACGGGATAGGTCTTTCCCTCGGGTACATCAACGCCAGTTAAAACTTTCGCCTTCACGTAGCTACCAGAAGGCAAGACAACACCTTCGGTTTTAACGTCGCTCTTAACGGGAAACGCAATAAGATCGGGACCTTTTGCTTTCACACGACTAACTGGTGAACGAGCGGGCGAAGCGGTTCCTCCAGGAGGTGCGTCGTAAAGCTGAATTGGTGTTTCCTGGTTCGGAGTTTCAGCATTCGGCGCGATCCCCAAGCTTTGCGGTTGTCCATTTACGGATGGCGGCAAATCTGTTTTCGACTGATTTACGTTTGTCGCAGCAACATTCGCTTCTTGAAGTTTCTTTTCCAGTTCTGCGAGGCGAGCTTCAAGTTTACTTTGTCCCTCAAACATAGCTTGGGCCTTTTGAGAAAGAAGACGCTCTTTTCCATAGTAGAATGTGCTTTCGCGATCATTCAGAATTCTTCCATTCTGAAAACTGACAGCGGCACCACGCTCGATAACTCGATTTTCCTTTTCACCCATTAGCCCAAAAAGATTAACAACAAGTAAAACCCCGATCACAGAAAGGCCAACAACAATTGGCTTTTTGTGAGTAAGTTCTTTGATCCTTAAGTGATGCTTTTTCCAGTCGAAGGATTTGATCTGAACTAGAATATTCTCTGCGTTCATGTCTATTCTCCCTTCTTCGCATTGGCAGACGCTTCATCTGATTCCATCGCTAAAATTACGTCGCTACTTGAAGATGTGTTTTTAGCGACAACACGAATCAAAGTTTCACTGATGCCTTTTCCTTTTGGGTATAGGGTGATCTCGTCACTCTGAGAGAGAATCGCTATATTTGGATCGCCCACGGTGAGATGCATTACATCGACTTCGATGTTCTTCTTCCAGCTCGTATTCGTGAGCTTAAAGACATACCCATTAAACGGAGAGCCCCGATAAATACGGATCAGCTCAGCACGCGCACTAGAATTCTTTGAAGGGAAGCCTTGAGAGACGCGGTAAATTTTGTATCCCGACACCGCATCGTCTCGTACCATCGCTTTTAGCAGTTCAACTTCAGAGATAACGGGAGCGTTCTCGGAATCTCCGGCATCTGCCGATTCACGCGACTTGAAATCGTACAAACCATCCGCCGCAGGATCATTGGGACTCACAATAATTTTTGTCCTCACCACCGACTTATCAACTAAAAAGAAAATGACTTCGTTAACTCCATTGGTAAAGCGCGGAGTCACTTCAAGATCCGTGTAACTTGGATCAGACGCGTTCGCAGGCTTGATCTGAAGTTTACTAGCACCCGAGATTGTTTGAACTGCCTTTGGAAAACGAAAAATTGTCGGCCCTCCATGCTTGATGCGAACTTGCTCAGTCCCTGTGCCGTAAACTATAACTTTTGCCTCCGCACGGGACACAAGCAGGAACACCAGCAGAAGAACGCCGACGAGGTAAGTTCCAAATGCAATTTTGAAAGCGACTTTTCGAAAAAGCATTTTAAGACTCTCAATCTCAAAATTGAGTCCATGATCCAGATCAATTGTTTTGTTATCGACCATTCGTTTTACCTCCGTTTGCGCTTGGCTTAAATCCATCAGCTCGCCCGCGCTTAAGGCTCGTGATTTCGAGATACCATTCCTTACCTTTTACCGGCGGGACGAGCTTCATCAGCATTTCAATGACTTCGTCCACATGGCCCACGCTCTCGCTGTTGGAGTATCTCTCCCGTTGAGCAATCGCTGTGACTTTGTAGAATCCCTCGCCGGTCGCAACTACTTCGCGATCCGTAATCCGCAAAATCTCGGAAATATTTTCGCTCTTAACCGTCTCGCGCCACTCCCTGGCTTCTTCTTCAAACTGAATCTGAAGCTGAGGAGTCATGAAGTTGGATAAACGCTTGTACTGTTCATCAATGTTGGCGGCATTCACGTTCCCGAGCATACTTAAGAAGCTCAGAGCCGCATTCACCACGTAAGTATCCGACACCGATTGCGGGGACGCGGTCGTGAAGTCCATCACTCCCGGAGCCAAGATATATTCTTTTTCCCGAAGCTTTGTTTCAAGACCGTGAATCTCAAATCGGGCGAGGGCAAAGTGCATGGCAAATGCCGCAATATGAATTGCGAGAATGTACTGTAGCGTAAGACGCTGCTTTATCATTGCCGACTTAAAGGCCACGTACTTTGGCAGAATGCGAAGATCTACGCCTTGGTAGACACCCACAGGTGGCACTGCCACCTGCGCAGCCTCAATTCCCTTATCCATCGCTGTTAGCATCTCGTTTACCTTTCCTTTTAGGTTTCGCATCAGGACTTGGACTTTGGGGTTCACTCCTCTCAGCAGCATGGTTTTGAGCAATGACATCCAGGTACTTGCGAGGCAAAATCCACGTTTCAACGCGCTCGATGATCCAGTAGCGACCATCTCTAGATAGTTTTGCGCGAGTATTGAAATTCGGTTTCCGGTCATATGTTTTTGCCCCTTGTTCGTTGCTCTTCGGATTCACAAGGCCGGGAAGCTCCATCCGAAGGCGTGAAAAGGGCCAGTGAAAGAAAATTCCTTTTGGATATTTCTTTTTAATCACTGGTCCAAACCCCAGACACAAACTCAGCAAAGTGAACATCGTTCCCCACGAGTAAAAGAGAACGCCGAAGACAAGAATGATGAAGAGCGCGATGAACACATCCGACAGTTCCCAAATATCGAAAACCATAATTGGCGAGTCGATGGTTTGGCTCACCAGGGATGAGTATTTTGCTTTCAAGAGTTCTTGCTTACGCATTTAAACTCCTTGGACTCTCAACTTGATTTTGTGAAAACACTCCGCCACCACCGCCGATGTCGAAAATGTTCTTAACCCACGTGGGAGCCGTGCCGAGGACAAGGGCTGCAACGATACAGAGTACGGCGATTCCAAATCGCTGCTCTTTCAAGTTCCAGCCTGCCGACATCACGCAGAGCCCAGCAAAAATCCGCGCTCCCCACGAGAAGAGCACCGAATCCACAATACGAAGCAGCGTTCCCGCCGCTTCGAGTTTGTCGCTGGCATCAGCTCCGGGAATTTTAGTCCCCGCAAAAGCATTCGTATGCGAAAGACAAATGAGAAGAATGGTAACTAGAATAAAAAAGTACCACTCCTCATGTCTTCGAGGGTTCGGACCCCTCACTTGAGAGCCATGGATTAATGATCCACACAATAAAAGGCGTTCTCCGAGCATAGGTAATCTCCTATCCTTGCTCGAAGTCAGCTCGCCTTTTTGTGGTAGAGAGACTTCTTTTGTTTTTCTTTTGAGCCTATTTATAGTGGTGGCTCATTTTATTTTTTTAAAATCAGTTCGCAGCTTTCAACAGTCGCAAGATGTCTTCGAAATCGTGATAGCCTTCAATGGCCGGTAATAATGCCTTCCGCTTTGTGTCGGCAATCAACAGAAACGGGACACCTTTAATCCCATGCTTTTTTAAATCATTAGGATCAGCTCTTGATATCGGAACAATTTTTTCTGCATCCTGCACGGGACCGCTATCCACCTGCAAAGCTTCCACTTGAAATCCGCCGTCTTGAAGTCTCTTTAGAACTTGAAACATTCGTCTGCAATGAGGGCACGTCGATTCAAAATACATCCTCAAGCGAAAGCGCGACGGATCAAGAGCAACATTTTGCTCTTTTGCTTTTGGCGCAGCCGGTGCCGCAGTAGCCACATCTGGTGTAGTCTTCAGCTCACCATTTTTTGCCATGTACTCAGCCATTCGTTCCTGAAGCTTTGTTTGAAGCTCATTTTTCTTCTTCATCAGCTCAAACCACTGCTTGATATTGTCGTCAGTCGGATTTCTTGCGACCTCCATAAATGGCTCCGGTGGAGTGTAGTCTCCTTCCTTGAAGAATTCCTTATTCTTCGGATCAAGGAACGTCTTCCACGGAAATTTGCCGTCTTGCTTATCCGTCAGACTCGGCTCTTTTTTGGGAACGTCTTTTGAGCTTTGCTTATCGCCCCAGAAGTCGATCTTAGAGTCGAAGTATTCTAATTTTTCTGCTTGGGCAAAAGATGACAAAAGCAAAAAAAGAATCGTTTTACGAATTACCAAGTTGAACCTCCTTCGAATCAATTTCTCCCCGAATCGCTCTCGCAATTCGCGCATCCTCAAGAGATTGAAAAACTTTTGGACGTTTAACGCCGTCGTTTACAAATGAAGCCCACTCGATGCTTGGAACTCGGCCTTTGATTCCCGAAACACAATTCGGACAACCAGCTTCGTGCCTCATGCGAAGTTCACTTAAATTTCCTGAATGCTTTTTTGAAAACCAATCGGTCACTTTCTGTATTGGCCCTTCTGCACACGCAGTACAAAGTTTTTGCTCAAGTCTTTGGGCTACTGAAAGGCGCAAATTAGATTCTAGGACGAGTTTTTCAACTCCAAGGCCCGAAAGTCTTTCGATTACTTCCAGCGATCCGTTTGCATGAAGGGTTGTGAAAACCAAGTGCCCAGTTTCCGCTGCTTGAAAACAAAGTTTCGCGGTTTCAGCATCTCGCACTTCTCCAACAAGAATCACGTCTGGATCTTGGCGAAGCACTGACCTGAGAGCATCAGCAAAGCTCATCTTACGATTCATTTGCACTTGATTGAGGCCCTCAATGCGGTATTCAATCGGATCTTCCAAGGTTACAATGTTAAGACGTTTTGGATTGAGCGCCTTAAGCAGGGCATAGAGAGTTCGCGTTTTCCCACTCCCAGTCGGACCTGAAATTACAATGACTCCGTCCTCGTATTGCAGGGCTCTTTCGAACATCTTTTGCTCCGATTCTAAAAAACCGAGTTCTGAAAGATTGAAGCTCGCATCGAGATTCAAAAGTCGCATATCAACTTTTTCACCAAAATGAGTCGGCAGAAGACTCACACGCAAATCAAGTCGTAGCGACGGCAAGGAAGCCCTGCCGTCCTGCGGCTTGCCACTTATTCCTATAGCGAGCCCGAAGATCCGTTTCACTTCAAGAATCAAACTCTCTCGGTGCTGAATCTCTATCGACCTCACAAGAACGAGATTCCCGTCTACGCGAAGTCTAAAATCAATTCCAAACTCTGTGGGCTCAACGTGAATGTCGCTTGCACCTTTTGTTTTAGCTTCTGTCACCAAGTCTTTAAGAAGTTTTGCATACGGTCCAACATCAGAAAGTAATTGTTCTGCTGTTCGCCTTTTTGCGACCGTAATGCCGTGCTCGTTTTGAAGTCTTAGACTTGTCACTTCGCACCTCCGCAGGCAGCAGGGATCGCAAGGCTCGCAGCCTTTGCTTGAGCTGCTGCCGGTATATCCTTGCAAGTCATTGTGCGGCTCCAAATTACGAATAGATAACCTTTGAGTTTTCCGTTTACGAGCCTCATGGTCTCGCGGGCATTTAGGACCGATTCTAAAAGTCCCACGTTCTGACCTTCCCGAAAGCAGGAACTCGACTGCGGATAAATCATCTGCCACTTTTCATCTGGGCTGTTCGGCATAGAGTGCAACACTTCTGTTGAAAGACTCTTTATACGAGAGGCCACCATCAAAGCGCCCGCCATTGATGCCGGGCCTGAGTAGGTGCCATAGCGCGGATAAAAGACACCCCATCCGTTGCAAACCGAATGAGTGCTTGGCGGAAACATATCAATCTTTGGTACTTCAAAACTGCACATGGCCGAGTCAGGGGAAGGGGCGCCGCCCCCTTCCCCTGTAATTGAAGTCACTGCACCCTTGAGGAGGCATAACTTTGGCGCAAGCCCCGAGGCTAAAAACAAGGGCTGAGTCATGTCGTTCTTGCCAGTATTCCAGTGCGCTCCGAAATGCTCGCTCATACCATCAAAACAAACTTTCTCCATTCTTGTGCCGCCGGCAGGCATTGTTTGAAATGTCAGGCCCGCAAGGGGAACAGCAATTGTTCGGGCCTGAAAGCTTTGAGTATCGTCATCGGCCTCAGCCCCGAAAGGTCTGGGGAAAATCTTAGCAAGCTGCGCTGACGCTCCTGGGATTCCTGAAAAATAACTCGTCTTGGGCTCCGGCCAAACTTCAATAAAAGTTTGCGGAACGTAGTATGAGATCGCCGCACATGGCCTCGGAGGAAATCCACAAGTACATCCACCGACGTTCAGTTCCAGACATGAAGTGAACGCAGGCGTACTTGCTACGGTACAAACATTCGGAATTGCGGCTTGCACATTACCCGCGAGGAAGAGGGAGGCCGCTATAGCACGAAGATTTTGAGCGAAATGCTTAATTCTCTCTACAGCGCCTCCCTTCTTCGTTACACGCAGCATTTCAAGTACAGCCTCATGCTTCGTGTTGATGAACCGCAAGAAATCAGGCTTCAGATAAAGTTTTAAAAACTTCGTCTCGATTCCATCAAATACCTGTGCAAACGCCTCGAAAGTTCGAAGCCTTGAGAATTCGCGACCTGTGATAAGATCTTCTTTTCGTTTTGCTCTGGAGACCGCCTCATTCAAACTTGAATTTTGCGAGTCAAACCCTCCGGCTAAGAGATTGAGCTTCGCTGACTGTGCTGTTTCTGACATTGAGTGCGATTCAACTTCGCGATCTTCTTTTCCGGCCAATTCTTGGAAAAGCTTGATCGTTTCCGAATCTGAAGAGTGGCACGCAATTCTTGTTCTAAAGTTTTGCATAAGAACAAGAGCCGCTCTTTGGCTTCCGACCGAATCCATCAATGAGCTGACAGATTGAGTCGCCACAATCACGGCGGGCTTTGATTCCCGAGCTTTCGCCATAAAAGTGTCGTCACCGATGGTGCCGCCACCACCGCAAGTCACAACGTCTTGGTATTCATCAATAATTAGCGCGGTCGTGCAGAGTTTCTTCTGCTCTTTCAGTTCGCTCAGCATATTCAATACGGCTTGCTGGTAATGAAGCTTGATGAATGTTCCCATTGATCGAGCAAGGCCTGGCTGATTGATGTCAAAGAGAAGAATTTTTCCTTCACGAATCAACTGCTCCATTGAGCGGATTGTTAGGTTCTCTTCTTTTGGACATAACACGCGATTTGCCGCAAATTCCTGGAACTGATTGATAAAAGCCGTGCTGGTCGCGACGATTCCAGATCTTACGCGGTCTTCAAGCTGTGAGTATTCGTTCTCGAAATACTCCATAGCCCGTTCAATATTGAAACGCTCCTCCTCGGTGAATGAGCCCGTATCAAGACGCTTTTGTAAATCGTCCGATAAATTCTCTTTTGAGGCTCGAACAATAGCGCGGTAAAGATCAAGCAAAGTAAAATAACCATGAATAGCGGCGCAGTAGATAATCGCGTTCTTAATCAAGTTCGACGACGAAATATCCCAGAAGGGTGAGTCCGAAGATTTTCCCATAAAATTCACAGCAGCGGCTCTAACCATTTCGGCAAGTTCGGTGAACTTTGAATTTCGAAGTGGGTTCTCGACATACACTGGGTTAAAGCTCACCGAACCTCGAAGAGAGATTTTGACGATCTTATCCCCAAGGCCTGCACGCCTGATAATTTTCTCAGCGTCTACGAGAAATGTCCGCTTAGGATCAATCGCGAGGATCGCAGGCGAATTTTCACCTGATCGTAAAATTTGCCGCAAGTAACGAAGCACGGTCCCTTGGGTTTTACCGCTACCGATAGATCCCGAAATCATAATTCCACCATTGAGACCACGACTCGGAATTTTAACCCAGTCCTCCGACTCTCCTGAATCCTGAACAACTGAGTGAGTCAGAGGCCCTGGTGTTGTCCCCAGAACAAGTTCGCCCTCTTCAATTTCGGGCGCATCCAACTTGTGAATGTCATTGAATGAAAACTTTATTCTTGCGATTCCTCTTAAAAACATGCGTAGGGTTAAGCCGAAGGCAAAAGCAATATTTGCACTTAGAAGGGCAACAATCCACGAAGTCTGAAAACCTTCTGCTAATCGCAGGAAGAGCGGCCCAATAAAGTCAGCGATCTGTTTTCTACATGCGAAATAGGTGACGACACTGGTTACAATAGAAACGAACTCGGCTCTACCGAATTTTAAGGTCCTTGATTTCCCTTCAAGGACTGCGAGTTTACTTCCTTGCTTCTCAAGTCCAATGGACCTCTTAAGGTAAATTGATCCGAAGGAAATATTCACCATCGCGCAAGAAATTGTAATCCAAAAGAGCTTCGCATTTGCCTCAAGCTGCTGAAGCGCAAACTGCATCAGATCTGGGTGAAACCTCAGATGTACGAGGTATAAATACACGAGTCCAAATCCGGCGAGCGCCATGAGCGCGAGCGAGAGAGGGACATCACTCTGTGCAGTTTGTGTTCGTGCCATTAAGCCCCCATTTTTTTGTTGGTTGAAGCCGCCTTCAAATAGGCAAGTGCCTTAAGAACTCGGGCTGTTCTCTTCTCTAAAGATTTATTTCTTAGTTTTTCATTCTCAGAAACCTGGTCCAAAATTCTAAGGATCATTTGTTCAATTGTTTCATTCATATCCCCTCCGGTTGGTCATTTGGCTTCGTTGTTGTTTCGTTTCGGACTCACATAGCGTTTATTGCGCGGCCAATCTTCAACTCCTTGAAATCGCCCGTCGTGAAATACGAATCGAAAAGTTCCATAGGAGAAATCGGCACCATGTTCGTCTGCATACTGTTTTTGAAGGCGTCTTGCGGCCTCTTCCAAAACCGTTTCGTCCGTTAGGTCTTTGACTACTGTGCTTGTTTTGCCTTCAATCATCCGACCGCTACCTTTCCCGCCAGCAGGCGTTCTAATTTCTCAATCTCTGCAACCAGAACTTTGTTGTAAACAAGCTCCTTCACTGAGAGGTTTCCGTACCAATTACGAATTTCAGTTTTAATTCTCTCAATGGCACTCGGTCCTGGAGGTGCCACATATTCCAAATTTTCATTTTTCTTTGTATGGATCATTGCCAACCTCCCTTTAAAAAATATTTCTGTACTGCATCGCCTGCATTCGAGCTTGCTCAATTTTTTGTTGCTCTGGTGGCGCAATGAAAAGAACGCAGCCAATTCCTCGAATCACATTTCCAATTGCCTTCAGAATCCAAAGCCCTGCAAGTGTCTGCCAAACTTGCTTGGTTCCATATGCAAGCTTCATAACGATTTCGAAGACTTTCAGTCGCCAAGGTTTCCAGAACGGATTAGTAATTGGCCATTCGTTTTCGTTTGGACCAAAGATCGCAGTTTGATTCATTACATTTTGCTTCATGCGGCACTTCCTTTTTTATTTTTTGAATTCTCATTTAATGGGAGATGTTCAACGACTGAATGGGCTTTGATGGATTTCATTTCCGCAACAGCCTCTGCCGCCCAAGGAGGGATTGGCAGCTCATCGCCTGAGGATTTTGATTTTCTATAGATGAGAAGATCAGGCGCGTAGTTGCAGCAAAGGCAGTGTGAATGGGTGACAAGCTTTTCGAATGTTCGCTCGTTGCATCGGGGACAAGTTCTTAACGTACTCATTTTTTGCTCTCCTTGTAGTGAAGGACATTTTCAAGTCCTTTCATCTTTTAGAATTGCAAAGAGGCCACCAGAGCTGATCTCAAGCTAAGTTGTTGAAAAGATTGATTTTTGTTTTTGAACTGTGAGTGCTGTAAAAGTCGATTCGTCGAGAACTCGCGAATCGACTAATGTTTGAATTTTTTTGTTGTCGAAATCTCACCAGATATTACGGCGGAACAGACTAGTTAGAGGGTTGCCTGTCGAAAGGTGGACAAGTCATCCTCAAGTCGAATAAAAGGCTTTTGATTTTAATAGAAATGATTGAATACAAATTTAAGAAACCGTCGGCAGAAGCATAGTTCCAAGGCCGAGGCCAGAAACCATGGTCACCGTTGAAACAAAAAAACTCGTAAGATAAATAACGAAATGAATCATCGTTTCGACTTCTTTTGATCCAGTCATTCTTTTGCAGAAGATACTTGGGGAACTGGTGAAACGGATGCGAGACAACGAAGTGGAGTCGGTTCAGGCAGTGGAGAGAGGTCTTTTATCTTGAGCGGCAAAAAACCACAAAAGCCTTGTTTGTGCCTTGACATACGTAGATCCGGCCCCACAGTAGTTAGATAAAAAAACGACGGGAGGGATGATGGCAAAAAAAGCCGCATTTATTAGTTTTGATTACGATAACGATGAGTTCTTGAGAACAGCTTTGGTCGGGCAAGCTGACCTAACAGATTCGCCCTTCAGTTTTTATGATCGTTCCGTGAAGGAACACCTGACCGGTGATTGGAAAACAAAAGTTAAAGGACGAATCCAAAGGGCTGATATTGTGATTGTCGTTTGTGGCGAGCATACCCACAAAGCGCAAGGGGTCGCGGTTGAACTCGCGGTTGCTAAAGAACTCGGTAAGCATTACTTCCTCTTAGCAGGTTACGGCGACAAGAATTGCACAAAACCAACGTCGGCTGATGCAAATGACAAAACCTATAAATGGACTTGGGACAACCTGAAGGCCCTTGTTGGTGGAGCCCGATGAGTACACCAAGTGACGATCTTTCAAAGATTCTCTGGAATGATACTCAACCAAAAAATGGCTACACGTCAGAAGACCAGTACCGAGAGCACACACTCGAACAATACAAGCTCTATGTTGAAATGGCCGACCGAATTAGCAATCGCAGAGATGTAGCCAATGCTTTCTTTCTCACACTCAATGGATTGTTTCTTGGAGCTGCCGGAGCTTTGATCGATAAGGGGTATGACTTCTCTCCAAAGTGGGCTCTGCTATTCCCGCTATCCGTTCTGTTTCTTGAATGTTTTTTTTGGTGGAGACTCATCATCTCATACAAACAACTCAACGGAGCCAAGTTCAACATCGTCGGTGAGTTCGAGATGAGATTGCCTGCGAGTCCCTACAGGAAAGCAGAGTGGCTTCATGCTCTGAAGGAAGGCAAGGACCGAAAAGTTTATTGGCCCCTGACTCACTTGGAATCAAAAATTCCAGTCATGTTTGCAGTAGGCTACATCATTGCAGCGGTGGCATTGTGGTGCGCTTGACAGTTGCCTTCCTGATTATGATGGCACTTACCTACGGTCTCCTTGCGTCTGCACAGCAAAGCGAGCCCAAATATAAGAAGCCCGGCGCGGCTCAACCGGCAAAAGATCATATTGCACGACAAAAGATCATCGAGCTTGAAAGACAGCTGAAAATACAAACGGGTCAGATTATGGACTTGAAATCCAAATTGACCGAACAAACGAAAATTCAGAGTGATAAAGTGAGTGCTGTCGCTACCCTGGTGGAGAGTCAAAAATCTTCCATTGATAGTCTCGCTCAAGCGAACTCTCAGAACACTAAGTTGTCTAGCATAGGTGCAGTGATCCTTCTTGCGGGTTTACTAATGGAGTTGTTTGGTGCACTTCTTCTTGGTACTCCTGGTCTGTCGGCCAAAATCAAAGAACTTACTGACTTTGAAATTAAAAGTGGCCTCTTTGATCTAGGTCTGAGCAATCCGCAAAAAGACGATGTCCTTGCGTTCTACTCGATGGTTGGGAACATCTTTTTATTTCTAGGATTTACGATACAGTTCGCAGGAACTGCGCTTGTGCTTAGTATGACATGGAAGCAACAGGCATTGATTGTCGGTGGTGGTCTTCTTTTTGGTGCGACCGTACTCATTTGGCTTCTCGGAATTGATCGCTCTCAGACTCGGATTGAAAAAGTTCGAGTCGTTTGTAAAAATCTCATTCGAGTCATTGCATTAAATTGGAATCAGATATTCCTTGGTAATCGCCAATGCGATGCCTGCCTCAAAAAAGTTCCCAAGAGCACGGCATTTATATCTTGGTACGATGAAGGCAATTCCAGCAACTGTCCGTATTTGCACTCACCCCAAGACTTTAAGGTCGGCCATGAGGATTGTCTGAAGCAGCATCAAGAACGAGCCATCGACGATGAGGGTAATTTTGAAACTAAAGCAAAGATAAAAAGTAGTCTTCACCTCATGGAGGCAAACGACTTTATCTCTACTCGAGCCGATAAATATAAAAAATGGTTCGCTGGGTGGAAGGCTGATCGATTAAAAGCCAGAGCAGATGTACCGGAAGTTTCTCCTAACGAGGTAAGCCTTCAAAAAGCATTGGACAAGATCAAAAAGATCGACGGCTGATGATGAAAGCAAATGAACTCTTCATACCCAACCCTATCTTGATCGATCCAACCACTACGGTTGCCGCACTCAACCCAAAGACCTTCTCAAGTGGCTATTTTTGGAGGCGTAAATTGATTCGACCGAACGACTCAACAATATATGTTCACGTTGACGGTGAATTATGGAATCCCGTTCCCCGCAGTTGGGGTCGATGGTTTGGTCAATATCACCCGGACAGCATGGATGATGCTCGACGAGTTTACGACTTACCGGTGACAAATGCAGCCAGCCACGCACACCTTTTTAAATTTGAGGTATCGGGATCAGATCGTAGATTCTGCTATTTTGAAAGCCGCGAGAACAACACTGGAATCTGGCAAGCTGTGTTCCCTGGTGCGATGATCGACTCGATCTTCATGCTCGATATAGTTCGACTACCTGGAAGCTAAGGCGACACTCCCTTGTATTCAGAACGGATACAATACAGAGCTCAACACTGATCCCAACAACGTGACCACCTAAACCAGCTCTCAAAGAGCACACATTCAATACTGATCTTGAATTTAAAATTATCGAGATAGGTTAATTATCCAAGACGGCGCTCATCACCATTCTCACAGAGTTATCCACCATGCGCCTCAAGTCACCTTTGCCGCTAGCCTGGTCTTTTCGGCCAACGACATCCATGCTCTCCCAAATCCCCAAGGCTTGGCACTGGCTGCGTAGGGATGAGCGAGCAACTCCAAGTTTCCTGGAAGTCTCAGACAGGTTATAATCGCTTGCCTGATATGTCCTAAGGATAAGCGTTCTAACTTCGTTTTCGTGACGAGCGTTCATTTGTTCAAGCGATTCAAGGGTCGCAACTTTCTCAGTGCTTGCAGCACCTTCAAGCTCCCCGTATTTCTCGATATGTTCTGGTAAAATAATTGGGCCGCTTACCAAGACCGAAAGTCGTTCAATTAAATTTTCCAGCTCGCGGACATTCCCAGGCCACGAATAAGAACGAAGTATATCCAGTGAATCGGGATGCAACTGTTTGGGCACGCTGTCAGATTGCGATGGCCGTCGTTTTTCTAGAAAGAACTCGCATAAAACTTCGACATCGTTGGGCCGCTCAGCAAGGGTTGGAAGATCAATCTTGATCTGCTTCATCCGATAGATCAAATCAGCTAGAAACTTGTCTTCACTTACCAGGACTTTCAAGTGCGGCTTTGCGGCGAATACCAATCGCACATCAACATGTTTTTCTACGCTACCGCCGACTCGTCGAACTTTTCGATCCTGGATAAACCGCAAAAGCATCGCCTGCGCTTCGTCGCTCAAATGGTGAACTTCATCTAAGAAAACAGTTCCGCCATTAGCCACTTCAAGCAGACCTATTTTTGATTCAGCTCCTGTAAAAGCACCTTTTTCGCTCCCGAATAACTCGCTGGCGATAAGTTCTGATTTTTTGAACTGAGTGCAATCAATTGTGCGGAACTGTTTCTCTTTTCGATCTGAATTCAGATGAATCGCTCGCGCAAACAACTCTTTTCCAGTTCCAGTTTCTCCGTAAATCAAAACCGATAAATCTGATTTCGCTGTCTGCAATACAAGATCGGCTGCCGCCTTCATTTCACGATCAAGAGACACAACTCCAATTTTTTTGAGAGATTCTGGCACTTGGCTGATGCGCCGACTGCTGTTTCCAAGAAATCCGTTAAACTTAGAACGAAACTTCGTCAGTGCCTCGGTGATAAAAATTTGCAGCTTTTCTTGCTGCCCGACAAATTCTTTATAGAGGAATTTGTCAGCGCCATTTTTTAGCCAAAGGCGAAGACTCTCTGGCGTTGTATCCGACGACATCATGACAATTTCGATATAAGAGTTCACTCTTTTGATTGGACGTATGAAGTCCGCACCTAAAGTGGTCTTCTCTTTTGATTCATGAAAATGATGATCCATGAAAACCAAAAAAACATTGAAGGGATTTTTCTTAATCGACTCAAGTGCTAAATCTGGATGCGAATGAAACTCCACGTCGAAAGCGCGGTCTGCTCCAAATGCCGAATCAAGTGAAATTTTGAGGCCGTCACGAAAACAGCTTTCGTCATCTACAAAAATAACTCGTGGTTGTTCCATAAGACCTCCCTCAATGCGTTTAAGCTTCGTTGGCTGCAAGGCTAAGCTGAACGCCGGTTTGTACTTTTGCATTTCGATTCATCGACATCGGCAGAAAAATTCTAACTGCGGTGCCGACACCCTCTTTAGACGATATTAAAATCCTGCCATTATGTTTTTCGATGGTTTTCTTAGCCCACTGTAGACCCAAGCCCTTGCCATTGGGTTTTCCAAAGGAGCCACCTTTTTCTAAGATCGTCTTTAAAACTGCCTCCGAAATTCCAGAGCCATTATCGACAATTGAAATGCAGCACTCATTCGCAATTCTTGTGCAATTCACGTCAATGCTTCCTCGGTCAGAAACGGCGTAGAGCGCATTGTCGATTAAGTTGGAAATAATCCGCTTGAAGTCGCTGACTTGCATTTCAATGAACGTATCTTCTGCATTTAATTTTGTTTGCACCGATACTTGTGGCATCTGTCTGCACATCAGACTTTTTTCAGCAACCATTTCGTTCAAGGCAAGATCGACAGACATTGGAAGCTTTTGTATCGGCACTCTATATTCAGAACCGTTGGTGGTAGCGGTGTACTGGCTAATAACATCGTTGGCGATGTCACTGATCCTTTGCGCAGAATGATTCAAAACGCCCTTAACCGTTGGATCGAGCTGAACTTGTGCCGCGTTGAGAGCCACCTGAAGACTAACAATCGGTGAGCGAATATCATGAGCAACTTGTCTTGCAACATCGAGCGCGGCTTTTGCTTCGACTGCTGCCTTAGTTACTTCAAATTGATAACTCAAGTTTTTCGCCAAAGAGGAAAATTCGCTAATTTTAAACTTTGGTTTTATTTGCTTGTCGCTCGATTGCGTTTCTAAGATATTCATCAGTTCATTAAGCTCGATTCGAATTCGTGAGAATCCGATTGAAAGCCCTGCAAACAAAATTACGGCAAGAAGTACGAACCCGATAGCGTTCTTCCCCGCGTTTTTCCAAATTCCTGCAATTAGATCTGAATTGTCGAATGTAATCGAGATATGTCCCATCCAATTCGAAGCATCTTCAGAAAAGTAGAGATCAGTATCCATGCGATGGAGACCTGATGACGAAGTCTTCAGCTTATTACAACTTTTGATTGTTTCTGAGATCGACTTAATTTCGATGCATGAGATTTGTGAGTTCTGCGCAAGTTCGTTCGCCCGAATTCTTGCTTCAATAAGACTTCCTTGAATGATTGGCTGGCGAACAACTGCCGCGAAAGTTTCAAATGTGAGTTTCTGACTATCGAGACGGGAAGCTTTATTTACGAGATAATCATTCCAGGCCAACAGGCCGCTAATGGCGGTGCTAACAAGAAGTACGATTGGAATAAAAATTCTCAGAAAATATCGTTGAATAGATCTTGTCGGAGATTTCCCTAAAATTCCCACTACAATCCCTTCACAAGATGGAGTCTCGGTGTATAGCGGAAAGTAGCCTCTTCAGAAATCATATTGGTTTGACCGATAATGTAGAACGGAATACGCCATCCCGGAACCATCAGCTGATCTTTACGAAGCTGCTCATTGATCTGCTGAAACAGTTCACTTCTGACAGTCCAATTTTCTTCTTGTCGGGCACGCTTGTATTTTTCGGCAAGAGCCGGACCAATATAAGTTCCAAAATCTTTTACGAGAAATGTCGGAAGAAGAGCGATGAACCCTTCGGGATCATTAAACCCACCAGCCCATCCAGCAAATATGACATCAGGTTTTGTCTCAGCAATTTTCGTCATTTCAGATGGAGAAATTTTTATAATCTCAATTTGGAAACCGTGTTCTTTTGCGATTGCTTGAGCGTCATTTCCCTTAAGAAAATCATCGAAGGTCGCACCTATGAACGCGAGCCTGAGTGGTTCTGTTTTTTCATATTTTTTATGCGTGATCTTTGGAGCTTGTGTAACGGCTAGATGTCCCGCAACTCCTTTAGGAATGACGCCAGTTGCTCGCTCAAGTTCCAATTTCTTACAGCCCTTATCTAAGATCTCTTCGATCAATCCCATTGCTCGGGTTCGCATTTCCGGCGAATTGAAATGAGTTCCGTGCGGATGCCACCATGCCGATGTTTGTGCATAGCTTATTTGGTTAACTGTTTTGAGCCTTTCAAATCCGCTCACTTTTTGCATCCCGGTCTTTGTGGATAAGGTCGCGCCAGGAACGTAATCCGGAAGTCCGACGGCTGGCACATTGAGATCATGATCGCCAAAGAAAACAAGCTGCCATTCGCGGATGCTGATAGCTGACGCCTTTGGATATTTCTCGTTTACTTCGAGATTCCAATTCGTACCCTTTTTTAAAAGTCGGTAAGGTCCCGAACCAATGAGGGGTTCCGAAGAATCTTTATTGAAACTCCAATCAACAGGAACGACACCAACTTGGTCTCGACTAAGAGCTTTAAGAATCGACACATTTGGCTCTTTAAGGTGGATGATGAGGGCGTCTGAAGCAGGGGCTTCGATGGATGAAATGCTGCCGAGAAAATTACTCGACTGGGATTTTTTCTGAATGACACGATCAATAGTATATTTAATGTCTTTGGCTTCGAGCTTTTTGCCATTGGAGAAAACGCGATCTTTTCTAATTTTGAACTTAATAGTGAGGCCCTTATCCTCAAACGTCCAACTTTCTGCGAGACCCGGCGTAACATTACCCATCTTGTCAGTATCAACCATAGGCTCGAGAATTTGACCCAAGACAATGTGTTCTGCGAATTGATTAACTTCGGCGGGATCGCGGGGAAAGGTTGGCGGAACGTATCCGTACTTTTTTGGTGCTGCCACACTAATTGTTGATGTCATAATTATGATCCCTCCGATCAAAACGAGCCACTTTATCATTAGCTGGCTCTCTTTCTTGCGATCTCGACTAACTTCTTCCCGAAGGGCGTTAGTTCCTGGTCCTCAAACGCTTCGAGATTTTTCAGAAGTAACTCTTGATACTTCTGGTCTGTCTCGTTTTGTATTTTTTGAAACTGTACCATACGGTAAAGCGCCCACATAGAATGCAGTCTGCCAATCGGCGGTCGCTTGGTTCCTTGAAACGGTGCATGGATTTCGTTGTAATCAAAAGGTTGATTCACAAGTCGGTCGAGAAGATTGATGAGAAAAAGCTCCTGATGTGCCAACTCATGAACGACCGAAACCGCAAGCTGTTTTGCCGTTAACTCATGAACACCGTCACCAATTAAAATCAGCCCAAAAATTTGCGGGTGCGACGCACTTCTGAAATTTACCGATTTCACCCTAACGAATGCTGCGACAAGCTCACTTAGCAAAAGCGAAATGCCCGCATCAGTCCGGTGGATCAACTCCAAAGCAGTTTGAAGCTTTTGAGAAATTTCTGATTCAAACGAAATCACCGCTGCTCCCGAGTAATCGGAAGCAAACGTTCTCTCAATCAAACCTTGTACTTCGTTGCTGATCCTAGCCACATCGAGTTCTTTTCTTTGGTTCGGAATGACAATGTCGTGTGGTCGTACATTTCCGTAAAACCCCATACATAATTCCGAAAGATTTTTTCCTTGAAGCTGAGACTTCGTTTCAGCCGTAAGACGACGGCGAAAAGAGGGTGCAATGCTAGTAAGTGTCCATTGCCCGGCTTCAAGCTCTGAAAGAATACGAGCGGAGAGGCTCATTATTCAGCAGCCCGTTTTACGATGTCTGCACTAAGTCTAACGAATACGCCGCTTTCATAAATTGAAAGATCCAGTTCGCCGTCTTCTTGAATTTGGAATGCCAGTTGTTGATTATTGTTAAGTTGGGCTTCTTCAATCATTCGCCCTAAGTTGATTTCCAAGGCTTTCGCTGCTTCGGATGTTAGGGAATAGTAGACACCCTTTTGAACCGCTAATGGCGCCTGTGATTGATCGGCGCTGGCCTGTGCTCCCTTGATACCGACAGCAAGAACAGCTACGGCACCTATAGTATTTCTTAACTTTTTCATCGAAACCCCCTTCGGTTGAAAACCTATTGAAGTTCAGTGCACGTTAAGTGCCAGCTGCCCAGCAAGTAAGCAATACTTAGAGGTAGGATATTCGTATATTTGTCGAGAACTCGCCAATACCTGTTTGTTTCGCACTTGCGTCCGTCGAAATCTCGCCAAAAGTGGTTACCTTTAGGCTCTGATCTGTCGAGATTTCGCCAAAGTGCGGTTTGGTTTTTGAATTTTTTTCATTTTTATCAGATCTGGTGAGAGCCGCTATGATAGCCATTATTAGCGGACAATAACCCGACCACCTTCCATCATGTTCATTCCGCAACCAAAACGAATTTCGCCTTTTTCAAGCTTTCCCAGAGCGACAGAAACAGTTTTGTTTAAAGGCAAATCGACTTTGATCTTTCTTGATGGCACCTGAACCTGATTCGCACAAGTGGAATCAGTTTTACGTGTCACTTTGAGTGTGACGTCAGTTCCTGGCTTCACGTCAATTGATTTCGGCTCGAAACCATTTTCAGTGACAGCAAGCTCAATGCTTTGACTCGTATCTTTTGCTTGTGCAGTCGCGCTTAAAATTACAGCGGCTAGAAGTGATACTAAAATTTGTATTTTCATTTTGTCTCCTTGAGTTTTAAGTTCATAGTTTTCTCTTTCCAAATGTAAAAAATAACGGGGTAGATGAGAAGTTCAAGCAAGAATGACGAGAGCAACCCGCCGATCATAGGTGCAGCAATTCGTTTCATCACGTCAGCTCCCGCACCAATCGACCACATGATAGGAATCAAGCCCATAAAAAGCGCAAGCACTGTCATCAGCTTTGGCCGGACTCGGTGTACAGCTCCCTCAATCACAGAATCATGAAGATCCTGTCGGGTATTCATGGCTCCACGCTTTTCTCTTTCGTCATAGGCAAGGTCTAAATACATCAACATAAACACTCCGGTCTCAGCATCAAGCCCTAAGAGAGCGATCATCCCGACCCAAGCGGCAATCGAAAGATTATAATCAAGTCCGACCAGAAACCAGACTGCCCCAATGAGCGAAAATGGAACTGCTAAAAGGACAATTCCCGTTTTCACCCACGACTTCGTATTAAAATGCAAAAGCAGAATAATTAAGATGAGCGTAAGCGGTATAACAACTTTTAATCTCGCTTTCACACGCTCCATATTTTCATACTGTCCACTCCACGAAAGAGTATAGCCAGCAGGTAACTTTACTTTTTCAGCTACAACTGATTTTGCATTTTCAACGTAACTTCCAATATCTGTTTTTTTCAGATCAAGGTCGACGTAAACGTATCCAACTAGCGACGCGTTTTCGTCACGAATCATCGAGGCACCCTCATTCACTCCAACAGTCGCAATTTCACTTAACGGAATTTGTGCTCCGGTTGGTGTTGAAATTAGAATTCTTTTGATCGCCTCTATGTCCTGGCGAAAATTGGGTGCAAGTCTGACTTGAATCGGATAGCGCTCGCGTCCGACAAGCGCCGTCGATACGTTATCGCCACCAATTGCACCCATCGACTGTTGTTGGGCTTCTTTAAGCGAAAGTCCGTAGGCTTGAAGTTTTTTACGGTCAAAGTTCACATCAAGAAAATAACCGCTCGAAACTCTTTCTGCGACCACAGTTCTTGTGCCTTCAACGGACATTAGGGCTGATTCAACATCACGGCCCACTTTCTCTATCATTTTTAAATCTGATCCAAAAATTTTTACTCCAATGGGGCTTCTAATTCCGGTTGAGAGCATGTCGATTCGATTCTTAATCGGCATAGTCCAGATGTTAGGCATACCCAAAAAATTGAGTTTATCATTCATTTCATTAATCAAATTTTCTTCTGATATGGTCTCAGGCCATATACGTGTGAATGGAGTTTTCATGAAATTTGGCAAAGATGAATACCAGCGATGTTGTTTCCGCCATTCAGAATGTGGCTTTAGGACGATTGTCGTTTCAATCATCGAAAGAGGTGCGATATCAGTTGAGGTTTCAGCGCGTCCTGCTTTTCCAAAAACTGTATCGACTTCTGGAAAAGATTTAAGAATTTGATCTTGAACAGTCAAAACTCTTTGAGCTTCTGAAACTGAAAGACCGGGAAAGGCTGTTGGCATGTAAAGAAGACTGCCCTCGTGTAGTGTGGGCATGAATTCTGAACCTAGCATAGCAAACCCAGGAATGATTGATAGAACAGCGGCAAAAGCCAGAGCCAGCACAGTCTTTTTTCTTTCAAGCACCCAATGCAATACAGGTTCATAGATCGCAAAAAGTCTTCGACTGATGGGATGCTTATGTTCTGAATAATACTTCCCAACAAGAGTCGTATTTCCAACCCAATTAAGCCATGGGTATGGCCCTTTGAATTCATCTGGTCTTGCAAAAAGCATCCGCAATGCGGGATCAAGAGTAATCGCAAGAAGGGCTGCAATTCCCATGGCTAAAGTTTTCGAAAGAGCGAGTGGAAGCGACGGTTTCGAAAGGGACCAATTTCATCGGTTTACCGGTCCCATGGGGACCAAAATCACCGGTTTAAAATGGGCCACTGTGGTCCCGGATACGGGACAGCCTCGGCCATCAACAAAAACAGTTGAGCCGATGCTGCCCCGGATTTGAGTGCCGGGTGATTAGGCGTTTTGTTTTTTCGCCTTCATTTTTTCTTTTCTTTGATGAGGCCTATAGCTATCTCCTTCCATGTAGAAAACCTCAGCTTCATTGACGAGCCGGTCGACGATGGCGTGGGCAATGGCATCGTTTGCAAATATCTGGTTGAACTTCCCGAACGGCAGATTGGTCGTTGCAATCGTACCAAGTTCAGCGTCGTGTCGGGCAGAGATCACCTGAAAGAATAAGTTGCTAGCCGGTGTGTCGAGCGCCACGTATCCCAGCTCGTCAATAATGAGCACCTGAGGTTTGCGGTACTTGTTCAGCTCACTTTCCAAGTTAAATGTTTTCTGTGCATGTTGAAGTCGGTTCACCATCTCCGCCGCCGTCACAAACAAAACGGTAAGGCCCCTTTGGCATGCGGCATAACCGAGGGCTCTCGCAAGATGGGTTTTGCCGGTGCCTGCGTGCCCCGTTAAGACCGCCGATGGCAAATTGTCTTTTGCGACGCTCTGGTGCAGGGCCAGATATGTCTTCTCAATCTTTTCCGTCGTCTTTGAATGACGGAAATCGAAGTTCTCAACCGTTTGAAGGCGCCTGAACTTCGCTACGCGGATTCGACTCTGGATCAATTGGGTCTTCCGCTCTGCTCGCTCTTTTGCAATCCACCGAGTCAAGTACCGCGAGACCACTTCCTGCTCCGGCTCCTTCATCCCCGGCCAGTCCGTCATCAAGGACTCCGTCCATGACTTCAGCTTCAACTCCGCAAAGCCCGCCAGTAACTGTTCTGTTTCCACGATCCACTCCGTCTTCCGATGCCCCTGTTTGGTTTTCCACCTCGAACAAAAGGGCATCGTACTTTCGAAGATCGACCACCGGATGAACCCGGTTGAGTTTTTCTGAATCAAATCGAATCGGCGCGAGCTGGAGTGCCGTCTCTGTAGGATGATGCCGACGCCGGAGGTATAGTTCGACGTTGTCGACACCAACCAGGCCCGCGCCTAGGCATTCGGCACATGCGGCCAAAACCATTTCCTCGCCGTACACGGTTGTGAGCGCAATCAATCGTGAAAGTTCATTCTTTAAACTGCGCGGACCTTGGCGAACCAACTCCACGTACTCGGCCATCTTTGGCCCAAGACCCTTGACGTAGCCAAGCTGCCAACTTTCTCTGGTCGATCCGGGCTTGCGTTCAATCAGCCCTGCTCTGTGCGTCTCGGTCGTGAAGACTTTGTTTTTTAAATAGCTTCGCTGGTGCGAGCAGATGAATTTCTCGTTATAGAAAATCTTGATTTCACGATCAGTGGCCCGAACTGTCACCGTGAGTCCAACAAGCGTCCATGGCACCGAGTAGCGATTCGACTCGTACTGCAAATGGAATTCCGGCGGGACGTGACGCGAAAGCACTTCGTCGGTGTCAAATGGGACTGGGTTCAATTCAAGAAGTTTTGATTTTTCATCGGTATCGAACAATAGCCGAACCACGCGGCGATGACTTCGGTGTTCTCTCGAGTTTGCAACACCGTCCCGCCACTGTGAGAGCTGTCGTGAGAGATCATCAAAATCGGCAAAGCTTCGTGATGGCCAGAAATTCAATCGAATATATTTGATCAGATCCTCAACACGGCCCTTTTCGTTGCCGCGAGCCACGTTGCACGCATGCGGACGAATGCCATGATGCCCAAGATAGGCCATAAATCTCGTATTAAACCGAACAAGCTGCCCCATCCGATCCGAAACGGCGGTTGCTAAGTTGTCGTACCAGCACTCTCGAGGCGTCCCGCCAAAAAACTGAAATGCGTTTTCGTGGCACCGGATGAACTCCTCAAATTTCTCTGAACGGGTAAATTCAACGTAGATCATCCGAGAGTAGGCGAGCACCATCGCGAAACAGTGGATCTTTACGCCGTCGCCAAAGACGTCGCCGAACTCACCCCAGTCGACCTGGGCAACTTCGCCAGCGCCAAATTCCAGACGCAGAAAACCCTCACGTGGGCGAGTAAAACGACCGCGTTCTCGACTCACAAGCTCACGCAAGATTGTGAGACCGCCCGTATATCCTTGACCACGAAGTTGATTTAAAAGCGCCGTCGTTGTGGCCTTCGGATCTTTGCGCAAGAGCTCGCGCAGGTGCTCAAGGTACGGGTCAAGCTTGCTTGAACGCGTCGGCGTCTTCGGCATCAATGCGACCTGACGCCTCTCAATCACTCGACGAACTGTCTTACGGTCCAATCCCACTTCACGCGCAATCGATCTGATGGTACGCCGGTCAGTAAAATGAAGCGTCAAAATCAGCGCCTGAACTTCCGGGGTCAGCATTAATTCTCCGCATCGAAATAAAGCCTTCGCGCTTTGGATTTAAAACCAATGCAACGAAGACCTCTGCACCACAAGCAGCGCAGGTTTCTCTCTCGGAAAACGTTATGACAGAATCGGCATGGACCTTTGTAGATGGATCAGTCTTGATTTTTTTGCCGAAGACGATATTCGCGCTGTCGTTGGATGTGGCTTTCGCGACCTGCATCAGTTTGATTGTAAATGCGTTGGCTCTCGCGATGGCGAGCAAGGAGGGCCGCCCTAGAACACTCATGAGAACAGTACTTTTGATTGCGCCAGCACGATCGACAGATCGATACGACCCTGGAGCAGCGAGCACAGCTGAACTCCACCGCAGGACGCGGGCTAGCTTCGAGGGACGACGTGGTTTCCACGGCTCAATGCTAAATCGAAAACCGGTGGTCCCTCAAACGCCGATGATCACGCTGGACCATGGGACCGGTAAACCGATGGAATTGGTCCCATTCAAAACCGTTGCGTCCAAGCATCCTGTCGGTAACAAACTAAGGCTCAAGTGCGCGCCTCAATAGGAACTTAGTAGTTTTGTTCCTACTTGCCACCTTTCAACCTTAAGGCGTTTCCGATGACAGAAACTGAACTTAAGCTCATAGCAAGAGCCGCGATCATAGGGCTCAATAACCAGCCAAAAATCGGATACAGAACGCCCGCCGCGAGCGGAACACCTAAAGCATTGTACACAAATGCAAAGAACAAATTCTGCTTAATGTTGGCAATGGTTGATTCACTTAACTCGCGCGCACGCACAACACCTCTAAGATCACCTTTGACAAGAGTGACTCCGGCGCTTTTCATCGCGACATCAGTTCCCGTTCCCATCGCGATGCCAACTTGCGCTTGCGCAAGCGCTGGAGCGTCGTTGATGCCGTCTCCTGCCATTGCAACGATCTTACCTTCGGTTTGAAACTTTTTAACGATCTCAACTTTCTGATGCGGCAAAACATCTGCGATCACTTCATCAACGTGAACTCTTTTGGCAACCGCATTGGCAGTTCGCTTGTTGTCACCTGTAACCATGACAACCTTAAGACCCAATTTTTGAAGAGTATGAATTGCTTCCGGAGTCGTTTCTTTAATGGGATCTGCAACTCCAATTAAGCCTGCAAGCTTTCCATCAATCGCCACAAACATAACAGTTTGGCCCTCATCTCGAAGTTGGTCGGCCAAGCTCTCGCTGTCTTTTGAGTCAATCCCGATACTTTCCATTAAAGCGCGATTTCCAACTGCTACTTTGCGTCCCGATACAGTCGCATGAGCGCCCTTTCCAGTGATTGACTGAAAGTCTGAAGTTGCCTGAAGTGCGATGCTACGAGCCTCAGCTCCTTTGACGATGGCAGCCGCTAAAGGATGTTCACTTTCACGCTCAAGGCTTGCCGTGAGTTGGAGAAGAGCTTCTTCCGTCACACCCGAAAGAGTTTTTACCGTAACAAGCTTTGGCTTACCTTCTGTTAAAGTTCCTGTCTTATCCACAATAAGGACTTGGACTTTTCTCAATAACTCAATAGCTTCAGCATCCTTGAAAAGAACTCCCATCTTGGCAGCGCGTCCCGTTGCGACCATAATTGACATAGGTGTCGCAAGACCAAGCGCACAAGGACAAGCAATAATGAGAACTGCTACAGCATTCACAATTGCATAAGCAAGTCTTGGCTCTGGTCCCCAGATTCCCCAGGTAATTGAAGTCAAGATAGCAATCAAAACGACAGCAGGGACAAAGTAACCTGAAACCTGATCGGCCAACTTTTGAATGGGCGCGCGTGATCTCTGCGCATCAGCAACCATCTGAATAATTTGAGAAAGCAAAGTATCTTTTCCGACTTTTTGAGCTCGGATAACAAGGGCTCCAGTTCCATTGATTGTTGCTGCAACTACTTTTGATTCAGGCACCTTCTCGGAAGGGATAGACTCACCGGTTACCATTGATTCATCAACAGCACTTGTTCCGGATACGACAACGCCATCAACGGGAATTTTCTCTCCAGGGCGAACTCGAAGTGTGTCGCCAATCGAAATTACATCAATTTCAATTTCTTCGTCAGAGCCATCGCTTTTAATTCTTCGAGCCGTTTTGGGCGCAAGACCTAAAAGCGCTTTGATCGCAGCCCCAGTTTGGCTTCGTGCTTTAAGTTCTAAAACTTGGCCAAGAAGGACCAGAGTCACAATCACTGCCGCAGGTTCAAAATAAAGTCCCACAAGGCCTGTCATGGGATCTTTAAACGAATCTGGAAAAAGTTGCGGAAATAAAATAGCAACGATACTAAATCCGTAGGCGACCCCAACACCGAGTCCAATCAAGGTAAACATATTAGGACTTTTATTTTTGAGAGATTGCCAAAATCTCTCAAAAAAAGGCCAACCTCCCCAGAGAACGACTGGAGTTGCCAAAAGAAGTTCGACATAACTAAGAGCTGCGTGAATGCTTGCAGACTCAATTAAATGGCGTCCGCCCATGGTGATAAAAAGAAGCGGAAGGCTTAACGCAGTTGAAATCCAAAAGCGTCTTCGCATATCGAAGTACTCAGTCTTATCTTCCTCATGATCGAGGGAAACCATCAAGGGCTCTAGTGCCATCCCACAAATCGGACAGCTACCGGGACCAATCTGTCGAACTTCTGGATGCATAGGGCAGGTGTATTCGACGTTTTGTGGTTGAGCTTTATTCTTAAGTTCAGGATCAAGATACGATTCTGGGCTTGCGTCAAATTTAGTTTTGCATTTGGAATTACAAAAAAAGTATTCTTTTCTATTATAAGTGGATGATCCGCCTTTGACGGTGGCGGGATTTACTTTCATTCCGCAAACGGGATCAATTTGCTCGGAAGCATGTGATGAGTGACCGGTATGATGATGCCCATCATGATTATGCGTTGAGCAGCCAGAATGTTGATTCGTCATAAAACACCTCTACAAGTAAATATTAAGCATGAGCCAAGCAAAGTCAGTCGCATCTTGCGAATAAGACTTTTCTTTTCCCGCAAACAACATCAAATCAAAATGCGAATACGGGAGCCACTGAACCCCGAGTCCATAAGAATCAAATTGCGAATTGCGATCTGAGTCGTCAAGATTGGAGCGATCAAACTGAACAAACGGCGTGAGGCCCTTGATCGCTTCATACCCAAGTCTTGAGAAGGTCGCATAACCCTTCTCGTGAACTGATGTGGCTTTAACCGTTTTGTCTTGAAAAAAAACTTCAGAATTCAGATAGAGTTTTTCTGTGAGGCTAATCGTCACGTAGGGACCAAATACGACTCGTTCAAAATTACTTTGTCGCCCTTGATACGCGCTAATTCCCAGTCGAGACTTCTCTCGCCACAAATAGCTCGAATTTATAGAAATGCCCTGATCTTTTTTTACGGATTTTTCTTCAGGAGAATTGGAAATGAGCGTGAGCGAGTGATTGAAATTTTCTCCAATATAGTTCGTCTCTAAATTGTAGGATTCAGAGCCTTGATCCCATGCTAAACCTCGTCGGGTAGCTGATATATGATCTGGACCATTAAGTCCAAAAGACTGCATGAATTTTCCTAATCGCCCGACTATCTGCTCAGTGAATCGGTAAAGGACATAATGCCTTCTGGAGAAAAACTCTTTTAAATCCTTCGAGGCATCATTTGCGCGGTATCCAAATGTGGAAATTATTGCGAATTTTTCAGTATCGGCCCCAACTTCAAGATCTGCCTGCATGGGAATGAACTGCGCCTTTTCAACTTTTGGAGTGTCACGGTAGGTTTGCACTGCGCGCAGGAAAACCTGACTTCTCAACCATTGAAGTTTAGATTCATCTTCGGGATTAGAGAACATGAAACCAGAGGACTTCGTCGTACCCCATGTGCTCATAAGCTCTGAAGACAAAGAGCGTCCGTAGGGTGTTAAAACGCCTCCCCCAGATGGGGAGACGTGACAAGCTGTACACGAGAAATATCCATGTCGAACATTTTCAGGAAACGCAAAAGCGCTACGAGAAATAGAAACAATCAAAAAAAGAATCAAAAATCTTATCATTGTTTAGCAAGGTTTAAATTCATCCGAGTTTTAATCGTGA
>JAMIQD010000347.1:0-14406 GCA_035914755.1 Pseudobdellovibrionaceae bacterium
GTGGTTGTTTGATAGCCACGGTGAGAAAAGTATTTTTAGTTTTGGACTTGCGGATTTTTCAGGCAGTCTTTTATCGCCTTCTAACTTTTGGATGAGCCTTAACCCATCAGAAGAGTTGACGGTGCCGCCTCCGACAAGGTGGGATTGTCTTCTCGGTGTGGCTGAGGATGAGGTTTTGAAATTGCGTGGACGCAATAAAACAGAAGAAGAACTTTTGTCCTCAAGAATTGAAATTGACCAGGGCCGCAGGCCTCTGCCTAATCTTAAATTGGAAGCGACCCCGAGCCTTTCGGCTTCGCAGATTGAAAAGTATCTAAAGTGCCCATTTACTTTTGCGGCGCAAAAAGTGTTTCGGCTACAAGATCATCCTGAGTTGGATTTAGATGAGGACCCTCGATCGAAGGGAACTTTTGCGCACGCCCTGTTTGAGGTTCTTTCGGCGCCTGCATTTAATGCCGGAATTTCAGATAGAGAGCTTAATCAAATTCTTGAAGATTTAAAGAGTGAGCAGGGAATCCTTATAGCAGACCCGCGTCTGTGGGCTTCGATGAAACGGAGATATTTTAATCTTGCAAGGCGGTTTTTAGGATTCGAGATGGATTGGCGTCGACAGTTTCCGGATACAACTGTGGTCGCTGCTGAAAAAGATTTTTTATTTTTCTTTGATCCCCAAAGCGGAGAAATATTTTTGGATCCGCAGCCTGGAACTTTAAAGTTTAGCGGAAAAATTGATCGAATTGATAAACATCGAGAGCAAGATAAGCTCGTTGTTGTTGATTATAAATCAAGTACGGCGGGATATAAAAACCACAATGCTTGGTTTCAAAATATCGAACTTCAGCTTTTGTTTTACATGTGGGCAATTGAAAAAGAAATTGTTTCTGATATCAACGGTGAGGTCGTTGGGGCTTTTTATTATAGCTTTAAAGATTTTAATCGATCCAAGGGGTTCCAAATTGAAGAATATTCTGGAATGCTTTTTCATCCGGCAGGGCGAAAAGGAGTCAAAGCATCTGGCGATGACAAGAAGGAACTTTTAGAAAGTTTTGAAAAGCTGCTCCATCAAGTTATTTTCGAAATTCAGCGTGGCAAAATTGCGCCACACCCCTTTGATGAAAAAATTTGTCAACTTTGCGAATGGAGTGGCCTATGCCGCGCACCCCATCTGAACTAGACAACATTATTTTAAGAGCAGGAGCAGGTGCTGGAAAGACGACGACACTGACCCATTTGTTTCTAGATTATGCGAGTTCTTTTAAAGAAAAACAAAATCGTTTTCCACATGTTGTCGTTACGACCTTTACTCGCAAGGCTACGCAGGAGCTCAAGGAGAGGCTTTTGAAGCTTGCGCTTGAAAGAAACCGTTCGGATTTATTCCAGTATGTGAGCAACAAGTCACACGTGCAAATTTCAACTATTCATGGGGTGTTGAGTTTATTTCTAGGGCGCCACGGAAATAAGATGGGACTGACCTCTGATTTTAAATTGCTCAGCGCTTTGCAAGAAAGAAATTTAAGAAAGAAAACCCTCAGGAGATTGATTTTTTCAAATCCCGACTATGAAGCTCTTTTAGAGAATTATAGTTTTTTTCAACTGGAGTCGGTACTTCAGAGGTATTTTGAGAACTCTTTTTTATACGGAGAGTTTCATTATATTAGGCTAAGCGAATTTGAAGCGGTTTTCAGGGAAAAGCTGGATGACTTAGAGAGACTGCGCAAAGAAATTTGTGCAAATATCATAAGCGAGACGGCGCAGGCTGCTTGGCTTAAGTACGCACAAGGGCTCCAGGAATTGCGTCTCGGTTCTCAAATTAATAAAACTGATGAAGCTTTGACCACAATTAAAAACTTTTTTTTGGACAATCCGCGCCGCCCGTCATTTTTGAATAAAAACCCAGCCGTGAGCTTTGAAACCAATCAGGGACTTGTTTCCCTTGTTGACGATCTCAAAGAGCTTGTGGATTCACCAGAGTGGACGCTTGCTTATTGGCAAAAGCACGAAAATGCGAATCTGTTGTTTGAAAAGCTTGCGCAAGAATACTGTCGCCAGATTTTCTATGAAAAGGTGCAGAGTGGTTCGATATCGATGACCGACCTGGAGATATTTTCTTTAAAGCTCATCAGGGATTACCCCGAGGTCAGTTCTAGTTTTGCAAGCGAGTGGGACTACTGGATGATTGATGAGTACCAGGACACAAGTCCTTTGCAAGTGGCACTTTTGAAGAGCTTGGTTGGCGCGAGTAAGAGCTTTATTGTTGGTGATCCTCAACAGAGTATTTATTTGTTCCGCGGCGCTCGGTCTGAGGTATTCCAAGAAAAAATTGAAGATCTTCGGAAGACGGGCGGGGATGTTCAAGAAAAACTTATAAATTACCGATCGACACCAAGGCTTCTCTATTTTATTAACAATTATTTTTCGCGGCTGAGTGCAGAGTTTTCAACAATGCAGGTGGCGCCAAATCGAGAGGAAGGACCTCTCGATTGTCCAGTAGCGCAAATACGAATTGTTAAAAACCAAGAAACGCTTTCGGGCCTTAGCGAAGAGACACTGGCCGGCTTGCATAGAATTCAAGAGCTTCTTGCCGCAGGAGTGAGTGCCGAAAAGATTTGTGTCCTATCGCGGACTCGAGAATCTCTCGAGAAGTTAGCTAAGGCCGCCGAGGCATACGGGATTTCGGTGCAGATTCATGTGGCGGGGGGATTTTATAACCGTCCAGAGGTTCGTGATTCTTTGGCGCTGTTAAAATTCCTCATTAATCCTCATGATAATCTGAATTTTTTGTCTTGCTTGCGATCACCGTGGGTAAACATGCCAGATCAAGAAATTTTGAGTTATTGTCATAGTGGTCGCCACTCTTTCTGGTCTCAGGCTCTTCGCCAAGTGCTGGAAAGTAATGACAGGCATCCAATTGTTTTATTGAAAAAATATTTACAAATGTGTCAGGAGGCGGGCTACGGTTTGGTGTTGAGACGCATGTTAGTGGATTTGGGCGTTTTTGATTATGCAGAAAAATTGGATCCCACCGGCAGAAGAGAGGCAAATATTTGGAAGCTCGTTTCGAGTCTCTTCGAGTATGAGCGTACCTCAGGTCAAAATATTCTAGACTTTATAAATCAGGGTCTTTCTTCTAGTGCTGGCACCGAGAGTGGCAATGAGGAGTCCGATGCGACCCCCGTGATAAGCCCTCGCCGAGTAAATCTTATGACCGTGCATGCGTCTAAGGGCTTGCAGTTTGATCATATTTTGTTGTTAGGAATGACCAAGAAGCCCAGACTGAGCTCTGCCGATCTCTTCTCGGTCGCAGAAGACTCAGGTCGCTGGAGCTTGTCCCTCATCGATGAAGAGGAGCGTAAGCTGCAGCCATCCATTTTAGCAAATTTAGTCAAAACAAAATTTAATCAGCGCGAGTTGCAAGAGCATTTGCGAGTTCTTTATGTGGCTTTAACAAGAGCAAAAGAAGGTATCACTCTTATTTTTGAGGGGAAGCCCGAGAAAAACTCTTGGGCAGAGAGCTGTCCTCTGGATTTAAGCGCCGGGGTTCATCAACAAGAGAGTTTTTCTTACGAAGTGCTAGAGGGTTCATTTGAGCCTCAGGTTTTTAACTTAGAGACTCGGCTGCAGACTAGAGATCCTGGGCTTTGGGAGCAAAAGTCAGAGAAAGTGGCGCACCAAACAGTCGCAGTCACAACCCTGATTGCCCGCGAAAATGAAAGTTCGGCAAAAAGTCGCGCTCTGCCGGCTGCGAGTCTGCAAAAGGCTCTCGCTAAAGCTTATCGCGGAAGTGAAGCCCACCGAATTTTCGAATCTTTGAAGTACGCTTCGGCGGAGGAAGTCCGGTCCGCTCTCGACAGTGAAGACTTGAAATCCGCAGTTAAATTTATTGCTGAGACCAAAGAGATCCCACTGTTGCAGATTATTGAAAATGGATATGCAGAGTGGGGATTTAGCTTTAAAGAAGATCAACTTTGGGTTCAAGGCCAAATTGATCTTTGGGGTGAAGTCGACGGGGAGCTGTGGATCGTGGATTACAAAACTGGATCAAGTGAGTATGCCAGTGTCGCTTTTGATCAGTTGAAGGCATATGCATGGGCTCTGAACCGCATGAAATTTATCTCGCAGTCTCAGAAAATTCACTTAGCAGTGGTGTATCCCTTTGAAGAAAAAATCAAAGTGGAACAAAGTTACTCCATTCCACTTTGATTTTATAGAATAATATGACCGGTGCTAACGACTGTATTCTGGATTTGTCATCCCCGTTAGCATGCTCAGGTACTCAATGTTTTTCATTATCAAGCCGTAAGATGTTTCGAGGCTTGAGTCATCGACCATTTTATCGACGGATTCACCAAGAACTGCTTTCAGGGCCTTCTGGTCAATTGCAAATAGTGGCAGTTCGTCTGCTAACCTAGAGGCTTGGTCAGCAATTTTCTTGAGCCCATCGTCAGTTACTTTTTGTGCGGCGATCTTTATGATTTGCATGTTAAACTGAGCTATTAATTCAACCTGCTTTTCTATTGAAAGCTCTGGATTTATCTTTACAGATTGCTCTGAAATAATATCTCCATTCTTATTAAGATCTGTAAGTTTCTTAACAAGTGCTTCTTTCGCTGTAGCCACTTCAGTGTTATTAACCTGAGCTTTGATAAATTGCTCCATCAAAGGCTGAAGCTCAACAGTCTTTTTAATAAAGAAGTTTTTTCGTGCAGCGGTAGATAAGATCACATTCGCCGCTGTTGCGTTGTCAAGGGCCCAGAAGCCGACGCGTATTTTGCTGTCCTCAGAAACACCAAGTTGATTCAAAACAACTCGGTCCGATGGGCCTTGACCAATGCTGCTTCCGACTTTAAATAAATTTGCAAAGTTATCCTGACTTCTCAGAGTGTCGGTTTGTAAGTTCAAGATACTATAGATCCCAGCATAAGCGCGTAGCGTTGAGGTCACCTTCGATTTTTCGGACGCAATTGGAGATAGTGTCACATCTTCATTTGAAAAAAGTGGCTGTAGTTTATTTAAAAACATTCCAGTCAGAGTATTGATGAAAATACTATTTTCAGGCTTCATTTGAAGGATATGCTTTTCAAAATCAAGAAATGAAAATTCGATGTTTTGAGACGTGTATTTGTAGCTTGGATATCCTTGCATCGTCATAAGATTCAGGGCCATAACTTTGTCAAGTTCAATGCCGATTGTGTCAAGGCGATCCGTATCCATTGCGATGTTTTCTATTGCTCGCTTTTCAACAACAGCAATTTCCTTGGTCGTCTTGCCAGTATCCTTTCCCATTTTGTCGGTTTCTTTTTTCTCGTAGGGGACTGCAATAAAACGCGCATCGCTCATAAATGAGTCGCTGGTGTCAGGAGCAGAAATCAGTGTGTTAAAAAATACATACGCTTTTAATGCAGCCTCGACATGTTCCTGCAATTCTGTCTGTGAGGCGCCGCCGATGACGGCCATGTAAAATGTTTCGTCAAGAAACCTGCGCATTCTTAACATGTAGTACTGCGAAATGGCATGCGTACGGAACGAATTTTCAATATTAAAGTTGAGTCGATCCCAGCCATGGTAGTTTGAGATATAGCTATTTTCGAAATCTTGTATTGTGCTTTCCACGATTTCAACAGCTGTTGTCCCAAAGTCATGTTTTTCACAGGTTGGCGTATTGCCAATATTGATATCTGTGCAGTATTTATAATCTTTCAATATGCCATTAATCTTAACTTTAGTGAAATTAGCCCATCCATCTTTGGCGAAGGCTTTTTGAATCGTATCAACGTGGATGTATTTTCCGCCATCAAGTTTTACTTTAGACCCATAGTTCGTTTTAAAAACTTCTGAGACTTCAAGAAGCCCAAGATTTGAGGCTCTGATCGCATGTATATCATAAGTTCCAAGACCGTCCCACGTGAATTTTCCAGGAGTAATGTAGTCCATAACTGATGAATAGTTTCTTTTTGAACTAGTTCCATCTTCATTTGCAAAATTAACTTTATCGTACGAACCAATAAAGTTATGCGTCAGCCCTTGCGAATGACCCATTTCATGGACCATTGTATTCAAGGCCTCTGCGCGAAATGCTTCTGCAAACGTTAGCTTTTCGAACCCTTCATTTGCGGATTCTGCAGAGGTTTTCATGCAACCTGGAGAGGATCGTAGTTTTGCATTTAATTTAGATCTGATTTCAGAAACTTTAGATATCTGATTAAGTTTAGCGCGTTGGTTTGTGCTCAGTTTTGTGCCCTTCGAAACTAAAAACTCTTTTACGAGAATTGCTTCAATTTCCGATACAGAGCTGTTCGCCTGTTCGCTAACTTTACGAATTGCTCGATCCATCCACCCATACTCGCTATTTGGCGACGAGTATTTGAATGTACTCGAGGTTTCAAAACCCTTCTGAGCATTTGCGGCGGTTTTGAGGTCCGCAATTTTCAAATTCGATTTATTGATTTTCGAGGTTTGATTGGAAGCAGTTTGGCTGACGCTGCTCGATAGCCCTGTTTTTTCTTTACCGATTGCAGCGACTGCTGTCGCTTTAAACATGCGTTTCTTATTTTCCCATGCAACACGATTTTTCATTATTAAGAAGCTATTGTAGACGTCTTGTTTTACATTGCCGCCATATAGAATCAAAGAATCGGCGACGACGATTGCAGAGCGTGGATTGAAACCTACTTGCGATACACCGAGAATGCCGTGGTCAGCAAATTTGTTTTCGATGTGAAATATATTTTTATCAAGGTCGCCAAGATGGGCTTGAATGCCGTTTTCACCAGCGATTTGCATCTGAACATAATCACCAGAACGCTCAAGCGCGCTGCCCTTGAAGGCTTGTCTGTAGGCAAGATTCCAGGCGCTGACGAGTTCTTGAACGATGCCAATATAGGTTTTTCTCAACTCGGCATCATCGTTAGGAAGTCCTGTCACTGTGTAGACTAAGACTTTGCCATTCCGGAAATCATGAACCATAGGGTAGTTTGACTCTTGCCCCTCTCTCCGCATTTGACCGTGGGAGTCTGGATTGATCTGACCGATGGTCCACACTCCATATCCCATGGCATTTTGCGCCTTAAACGGAATTTGAGGAGCAAAAGGTGTGTCAGTGCTTTTGTCATTCAGCTTTAGAGAAATACGTTCTTTGATGCGGGCAGAGGACTGGTAACTTGGAGCTGCATTGTAGGCGTTCACTGGTTGAAAATCCGCAATACATTCTGAACTCAATCCCACCGAGTATTTCTGAGAAAAGTTCAAAACACCTTTATCTAATCTCATATCCACATCAACAACTTGCGTGTCCGCAATTGCATTGATACAACCGGCATAGATAGAGGCATATGGAGACATTTCTTGTGGAATCGTGTTTGAAGTCCAATCAAGCTCGATATATTGAGCATCTCTGCGAGAGGCTGCAACCAACCGAGGACTGGCATAAGTGGCGCCAGACGCATCATGAGAATCGAGTTTGAGGTACTTTGCTGGGATTGACATCACTTCTTCAAAGTCAGATTCATTGGTGCTTGTCTTATAGTTGACAATTTTGTCCACTTTACGAAGGATGATGCGCTTTTCTTCTAATTCGAATTTAACAATGGTAATTGCACCTGACATGCCGGGTGCGAGTCCTGGAGAGGCGGCGGCAAAAGCAGCATCCTCGATAGTTCGCTTAAAGAAGAACTCTTTGTCTTTAACATCAGCTACGCGGATGGTTGTGCGTGGATCGAGTTCGTTATTGCTTTCAACTTTTTTTGGTTGAGCCGCTTCAGAAATTTGCACCAGGCCGACGTTTTGCCCTGAGCGAACGGTTTTGAACTGCATGGTCGCAGCACG
This sequence comes from Pseudobdellovibrionaceae bacterium, assembly GCA_035914755.1. Lineage (GTDB taxonomy): Bacteria > Bdellovibrionota > Bdellovibrionia > Bdellovibrionales > Bdellovibrionaceae > JACMRP01. Next base: position 7,822 of record JAMIQD010000347.1, read on the forward strand.
GTTGCCATCATTGTCGACGGCAGGGAGTTCGGGGCGGACATAGGTGACATCAAGGTCATAGCGTAGGACCAAGACACAGTTTTTTTGTGCTTCCACTGGGAGGGCCTTGATGATTTCTTCAGAGCACCTGCGGACATTAGAATTGGCGGCGCCTGACTTGAGCTGCTCAAGTTGCGAGTCCGTTAAGTCTAATCGCTCAAGAGTACCAATTTCATAGATATGAAGAGCGTCGACATCGAGAAGAGTAAGAACTCGGGTGTCATTTTTTAGGTTGATTGGGATTTGGAACTCTGACCTGAGGGTTTCAGCTGTCATGATCTTGTTATTAATACGATCCATCACAAAAGTTCGATCCATTTCGCCGCGAGCAGCCGGGTCGAGGCCTATGCTCATTCTATCAGCTGAGTTTACTGAAATTTGGATATGAGTGGCCTCAGCCCAATCAGTCGCTTTTAATCGGAGAGTAGAGGTTTCTTCATTTAATTCATTACGAGCCTTTTCTAACACCCCATAGGCAGATACTTTGTATTTAAATATTGGCACGTAGATATTATTCGCCTTGCGAGTCATTAACAGTTGTTTGCTATCTTTAATTTTCTGTAAACTAGCTAACAAAGATTTGATTTGTGCTATTTCGTTTGTTTTTTGAAGTTGTTTTTGAAGTACGACTTCGTCTTTGACTTGAGATAATTCCTTTTCAATGATTGTTAAATCTGAAATATCAGAAACAATTTTGTATGCTGTCACAAACTGTTTATCGACAGAAATGGCGATAGGGTATTGCTTGCTTGCTTGGCCAGAAATTTCAAGTCCTCGAAACATAAACTTTAAACGATCAGAAACTTCAACATTTGATACGGCAACAATGCCCTTTTCGGCGGTGGCTTTTGATGAGGCTCCCATGGTCAAGCTTTTCAACTGGTCATCAGTGTTAATATTTGCAGCTTCGATTTCGACTTCAGAAATTGAAAATATAGTTGCTGCGGCGTCATCGGGGAGGGCGGCTTGGCGCGTCTTCGTACAGGCGCTTACGAGCAGCGTCAGGGCGAGAAGCTTTAGTGCAATTGTTGTTGTATTGCGAGTCTTTTGTTTCATAAGCCTCTCCATTTCTAGTACTGAATACCGACCCTGGCATAAACCAAGGAGTTATTGTCATCGATCAGTTTAAGGTTTGAATCAATTCCGTTTACTTTGAGCATTGGACCAGCATTGGTATGACCGAGGGCGATCGCGATAAAATTTGCTGGTGAGTAGGATATCTCTTCTGCGTGTTCGAAAGCTTCAGTCATCTGTCCAGAGTAGCTCCACCGATTAATATGGTGAAACTCTGCGCTGATTGACACTGATTTATAATCGTAGCTAGCAGAGAGTGTCTGCGGGGACGTGTGTTGGATGTTGGCGCGGCCACTGATATTGGTTTCATATCGGTGAAAGCTTCTTCCGGCTCCGATGGCCGCAGCAAGGCTAAGGCCCGGTATGAGAAGTTTTTTCTGAATCGCGGCCTCTAGTTTAGCAGAAAGAGCTCCCTCAAGGTTCAAATTCTCTCTGCTGTATTTACTTTGCGGACTAACAAAAGTAAGAGACGGACTTAGCTGAACTTTAGAAAAATCATGAGAATTAAAGAGAGTCTTTAGAGCAATGTCGCCCAGGTCATTTCGTTCAGGGTGGCGTAGGTCTTGTGAATAGGTCAAGATAAGTAATGAAGTGATTGAGGCCCATTTATATCTTGGGACTACGGCGTAATCATTTGTTCGGCTCATTGTTTCGTCTTGGTAGTCATTAAGATTCTGAGAGTGCGTTACCGATGCTGAAATGCCAAAAGGCCCCTGTGCTCCATGCGAGAGGTCGCCTGATCCTAAAACCAGGGCAAGAAGAGCAAAAAATGTCGCTCGTAATCTGGCCGTTTGCATTTAAATCGCTTTCTACGAATCCGAGATCCGTTATCCAATGAGAATGCACGCATGAGGCCACGGGTCTTTTTGTCGAGGTGCGACTTGATAGGTTTGGCGTTGGGGAGGTGACAACAGAATAGACAGGAGCCATTTTTGGGTTTAGAACATTGGCTATTGTCTCGGTTTGAGACAGCGCCGGTTAACGAGGACCCATTTGAATCGCTTTTTAATATCGACGACAGGTAAGAAGCTTTTAGCACAGACGATAGTGTTTAGTTCGGCCATCACGTTGATAGTCACCTTCATTCAACTCTACGTGGACTTTAATGCTGGAGTTAGCCATCTTAATCAACGTTTTCGCGAGATTGACGAAGTTCTTATGGAGTCCCTGACGGCTTCAACCTGGGCCTTTGATCAAGGCCAGATTGAAAAGCAACTTAAAGGAATTTCACGTTTTGAACAAGTAGCAAAGGTCCACCTTCACGTCGAGGGATTTCGTGACTTTGAGTTTAGCAAAGAAGTTGCCCCAGATGGACCTGTAATGACTTTGCCTCTGATTCATGTAGACGACCAGGGGCAGCAGAATATTGGTATTTTGACAGTTGTTTTTACGATGGAAGAAATTTACGGCGGACTTCTTCGGCGAGCGGCGCTGATGTTATTGAGCAATTTTTTTAAGACTCTGCTAGTGTCTTTTTTCGTTTTATATATTTTTAATCGCCTTGTGACTAAGCCATTTCGCGAGGTCGCTGCCCGCGCGCGAGAGGCATCAATTGCCCAGTTAGGGTTAATGCAGGTGGATGAAGTTAAAGTTGGCAACATCAACTCAAGGGTCCACAACGAAGTTGAGGAGATCACGAGTGCCATAGCCTTGATGCAGCAAAACTTTCAAGGATCTTACCAAGCTCTAAAGATGAGCGAGAATCGCTTTAGAGATATTATCGCGGACAACTTTGAATATGTATTTGAAGCTGACGTGGACGGAAAATTAATTTTTGTGAACTCGAACGCAGCGCCAGAGGATCCACTAAAAAGTCGGATGGTAATTGGCCAGTCTATATTTGACTTACCTCTTGACAGCGAGATGAAAGAATCTCTGAGGGTGCAGGCTAAAATTAAGGATTATTCTTTGATTTACGAAAGCGAAAGCAAGCGCTATTACTACAATACGAGCTTGAGTCCGGTTTATGATCTTGAAAATAATTTTTTAGGCACCCGTGGTTTTTTGACAGATGTGACGGAAGCAGCGCTTGCGAGGGAGAAACTTGATCGGCAAGAGAATCAGATACGACATATCCAGAAAGTGGGGCTGATTGGCGAGCTGGCTGCTGGCTTTTCACATGACTTTAATAATATACTAGCAATTATACTTGGAAATGTCGCAATTCTCAATCGCAACATTGGCGATGAAAGCCCTATAGCAGCCAAAGCGGTTTCTGGCATTCAAAGCGCAACCCTTAGGGGGCAGCAGATAATTCAAAGAATTATGACTTTCGCCCGCCGCCAGGGGATCGATACCAAGCGCGTTAATCTTAAGTCGATTGTCATGGCTATGTTGGAATTAATTCAAGTGGCTGTTACTAAAAATATTCACGTCACCATTTCCTCTGATGAAAATCTATGGGATGTACGAGTTGACGTCAGTAGTTTTGAAAATGTAATAATAAATTTGTGTGTCAATAGCCGGGACTCCATGCCTGGGGGGGGAGATCTTTTGATTGAGATGACAAATAAGACTTTGCTTGAGAATTCTAATTTTGTGACGGCAGGAGATTATGTTGTAGTTTCGATTAAAGACAGCGGAGTTGGAATTCCGGCTCACACGCGCGAGAAAATTTTTGAACCATTTTTTACTACTAAAGAAGAGGGCGAAGGCACTGGCCTTGGGCTGAGCACGGTTTTGAATTTCGCCCAGCAGAGTTATGGCGCAGTGACGGTTGATTCTCAAGTGGGGCAGGGGTCGGTTTTTAAGATTTACTTACCACGGGATCAGGGCTCAGAGCTATGAAACTAAAAGAAAATTGCACGATCGTATTTAGTGACGGCGCATGCTCCGGAAACCCAGGCCCTGGGGGTTGGGGAGCTATTGTTATTGATTCGAATCGACATGTTTGCGAGTTGGGCGGTGGGGAGCCCTCAACAACCAACAATCGTATGGAAATGTCTGGAGTCAGAGGAGCCCTTGAGTTTTTGGCTGAGACACCAGGGCCCGTTCAGATTTACACTGATTCGACATATGTCATTCGCGGTATTACCCAATGGGTCTGGGGTTGGAAAAAAAATAACTGGAAAACATCTGAGGGCAAAGAAGTTTCAAATAAAGATCTTTGGCAAGATCTTTATGCCCTTGTCCAAGCACGGGGCAAGGGGAGTATTTCCTGGAGCTACGTTCGTGGGCATGTTGGGACTCCAGGAAATGAACGTTGTGATGAAATTGCGGTAGCTTGGTCCCGCGGAGGCTCAGCTCGTCTCTTTCGGGGCTCTCTTTCTGACTACGGAATTGATGTTTTAAAGCTGCCACCTCAAGAAGCTTTGCCGGAAATGAAGCCAAAGAGTGCAGGAAAAACAGCAGCCCATTCTTACTTAAGCAATATTGGTGGAATAGTGTATCGACACAAAGATTGGCCTTCATGTGAGCGTCGAGTGAAGGGCAAGTCAGGCGCAAAGTTTAAAAAGGCGCAGTCCGCTGATGATGAAATATCAGTACTTAGCAGCTGGGGTCTAAGCCCGGCAGTTGAAATAAAAGAAGGATAAATTTTGGAGATAAAAAATTCTCAAATTATGATTACTGGAGCTAGTCGCGGAATAGGTCATGCATTTGCGAAGGTCTGCGCGCAAAATAAGGCCCACTTGCATTTGGTAATTCGTAGCCCAGGCGATCAACTCAAAAAGGAGTTGATGGAGGCTGGCGCGGCATCTGTGACATTGTGGCAGGCTGATTTGCAGGACAAAAAGTCTGTTGTCGCATTCGCCCGTCAAATTGAAGATTTAGATATAGATATCTTATTTAACAACGCTGGAGTTCTGACGGGAGGGCTTCTTGAAGAGCAGCCCATAGACGAGATTCAATCAGTGTTGCAGGTTAATCTTGAGAGTTTAATTTTGTTGACCCGTGCGGTGTTGCCGAAAATGTTACATAGAAAAAACGGCAAGATTATTAATCATTCGAGTGTTGCTGCTTTGATGCATTTTCCAATGGCCAGTACATATTCAGCAACTAAGGCCGCCGTTCTGGCCTTTACTCAATGTCTTGAAGTAGAGCTCGCGGGCACAGGAGTGAGCACTTTGCTTTTAATAACTCCAGGAATTAAAACTCGCATGTTCGATGACATCGAAGTTCGTTATGGCAAGAACATCAAAGTGCCAAAGGATACGATTTCTCCGCAGAAATATGCGGAGATGATCAAGGAAGCCGTTTTAAATGATATGCGAGTTCTTGAGCCCCATGGGCTCACCGGATTTGGGCTCGAAATTGCTAGGCACTTTCCGAAGACCTTTGCCTGGGTGTTGCGTTCTCGATTTAAGCGTTGACTATTTTTCTTTAAAAGAGAGAGAGACGGATCCTATCGAGCCCGTAAAGATGAGACGGACGGACTTCCCATCAAGTGTTTTTGTGTCGACCGGAAAGATAATTGAGTAAGGCGTTCCGTATATGGTGTGATAGGGATACAGGCTCTGTATTTCTCGGGTTAGAAGCTTAATTTTGGTGGCTCTTCCCTCGTGGCGCTGGCCATTGACGTCCAAGAAAACTTTCCAGAGAGTTTTGCTCTTAGAAAGGTCGTCCCATTTTCTTTCCGGAGAGTAGAAGCTAACAAAAACTTCAGCTTGCTTTGAGGATTTTTCTTCAAGTAGCACTCGTTCCTGGTTCATTTTATTCTGATCCCACTGAAAGAGACGAGCGTTGTGCTCGAGCTGTGCATTGAGGACTTCGGAGTTTAAGAGGGTGGCCATGACGGTGATTGTATTATTAAGACCACTATAGTCTTCAATGCGATCGCTCCATTTGTCGACAACTGCTCCGTAGCCGTCTTCAGTCAAAACATGAACACCTTTATCGTTGGTTGTTATTGTCGAGCATGACGTCGAAAACAACGCCATAAAAACAAACACGAGATTTTTCACTTTACTCACTTTTTTTCTCCACTCCGCGCAGAAAGGTTCTCAAGTCCTCAAAAGCTTGCTCACGAATAATATCATTATAGATTTCGTGTTTTGCATCTTTGTAAATTTTTAGTTCTTTTTCGCCACTGCCAAGATGCTCAAAAAACCTTAAGGCCTCGCTGGTGCTTACAACAGGGTCCTTGTCCGAGAGCTGCATAAGAGTTTTAAATCGAATTTCAGAAGCTCTTGCTTGAATGATTGGGAAAGTCTCTAAAAAACCCAAATATACCGACGCACAAATACGAGAGTGTCGATAGGGATCCTGTTCTAGTTCGCGGATTACTTCGGGATCGCGGGTGACATCCTTGTTGCTGACTTCATTCCACATGGTCACGGCCGGGAGAAGTTTTTTGACCCACGCGGCTCCGATTTTTTTTATCGCAGGAACTTCGACGCCAATTCCAAAAAGAGGAGAGCTAAAAACAATAGCGTCCGGCTTTATCTCGGGATGATTTAGAAGAGTTTTTGTTTGTACTAGACAGCCCATAGAGTGAGCTAAAAATACAACGGGCCCTTTTTTGATGGAGGGCTC
>JAMIQD010000348.1:0-1522 GCA_035914755.1 Pseudobdellovibrionaceae bacterium
ATTTTGTTTATATCTGCGTTACTATGCATAATTACCGAATAAAAACATATAGTTGCATAAGCAAATAAATTTATTTTTTTGTAAAAAACCATTCATTTATTTTTGATTCGACATATTATTGAGAATTTCTTGGCAAAATTCGCCGAATTACTCGTATTCAATTAGAAGAGATACTCACATTTATAGCGGTTGAAAGCCTTGTGGCTGAGGTGAGGCGGGAGCTCTTGTTTTGGGGTGAGAGGCTAAACAGGTCTCAATAGCCGCATGGGAGGGAGACTCTGCGCATTTCTTTAGCTGTTTAAGGGAATAGTCTTTATTTTTAATTTTTTGCAAACAAGAAGAGCGAGCCTCGTCTGTGAGCTCTGAAGATCTTGCGCAGAGCTCGAGAGCTTGAGGGTTGAAAGATGCCTGCTTTATTTGCTCGAGGCAGCCAAGAAAGTTTTTGTCTTCTTGGTAAAGAGCGCAGGTTGAAGCTGCATACCAATCCAATTTACCTGGGGTCGTCATCTTCAAGCATTGGGTCTTTTCGATTTCTGTGACCAAGCGATCGCACAAGCCGGTGGGATTGGTGGGTTCAATTGCGAGTGTGAGGATGGGAATTAGAAAAAAAGCAAAATGCGATTTAGCAAGTAATCCGAGCATCCTATGCCGCTCCTTTGAGTTTGAATAAGACGGAGTACATTGCCTTTAAAAATTCAGGGTCGTAGCGCCCTGCTAGCTTATCCCTCATCATGGTCACGGCATCAATGGGTTTCATTGGCAAGTTATAGGATCTTTGAGTCGTCATGGCATCGTAGGTGTCAGTGATGGCGACGATTCTGGCAAAGGGGTGAATTTCTTGGCCTAAGATTCCTTGAGGGTAGCCGTTTCCAGAAAAGCTTTCGTGATGTTCAAAGCAGGCCGCTTTGATGGCGTCGCTAATCTTGGGGTTTTCATTCAGGATCATCAGTCCATATTGCGGGTGGCGCTTCATCTGCTCCCACTCATGATCATCCAAGCCTCCCTTTTTGCATAAGATATCTAAAGCGACATTGCGTTTGCCAATATCATGAAAAAGTGAGCCTACACCCAGCTCTTCCAAGTCAGCCCTGTTAAAAGAGAGAGCTGAGCCCAGGCCAAGAGAGTAGATACTAACATCCAAGGAGTGGTTATAAGTATAGAAATCGTGACCTGAAAGACTGATCATATATCCCATGGCCTCAGGGGCTTGTTCCATGAAATCGATGAAATTTCTAATAATCGGACGGGACTCGTCGAGGGCGGTGTGGACATCGGGATTTTCAAACAGATCTTCCATCAGGGCGACCGAGGATTCGCGTAAAATTTTGCTCTTTTCAAAGGGATTGAGATCATCGGAGTTCATCTCTTCTTTGACCCAGTCCCGATAAGCTTGTTTTTGCTCAGTGAGAACAAAAAAAGAATTCCCTGTGTCGCGATTATGAAGGGTTTCGATTTTGAGTTCAGAGATTTTATCTCCGGCCTTAAGATAATGAACCATCTGGCCATTGATATTGACGTAGAT
>JAMIQD010000349.1:0-1751 GCA_035914755.1 Pseudobdellovibrionaceae bacterium
AGCAAGCCATGGATAGTGGAGTGCGCATGAAGCAACCTTTCTTGGTGAGTCCGGGCTCAAGTCTGGTGCATCACACGTTTGAGCGAGACGGGCAAATGGCGTTTTTGAATGATGTCGGCGCGACTGTTCTTGCAAATGCCTGTGGTCCTTGTATCGGACAGTGGAAGCGGGATGATATCAAGATGGGAGAGAAGAACACCATAGTGACTTCTTTCAACCGTAATTTCCGTGGGCGCAATGATTCGAATCCAGAGACTTTGGCCTTTATTGGATCACCAGAACTCGTGATGGCTTTAGGTTTGGCCGGACGCTTGGATTTCAACCCAATCGCTGATGAGCTTGAGACGCCAAAGGGAAAAATCAAATTGAAGGCCCCTGAGGCTCCAGAGCTTCCTGCGAAGGGTTTTGTGCCGGATACAGAAGGTTATCAAAAACCTCAAGGCCGAGAGGCAAAGGTGGCGGTGTCGCCAACTTCAGATCGTTTGCAGTTACTTGCTCCATTTACAAAGTGGGACGGAAAAGATTTTTCCGATCAATTGGTATTGGCAAAAGCCAAGGGCAAGTGCACGACGGATCATATTTCTCCAGGAGGCCCATGGCTGAAATACCGCGGCCATTTGGACAATATTTCTAACAATATGCTTTTGGGTGCAGACAATGCCTACACTGGAGAAGTCGGTAAAGGTAAAAATCAACTCACGGGCACAGGGGCCCAAGAGTTTGCAAAAATAGCGCGTGAGTATCAGAAGGCAAATAAGGGTTGGGTTATTGTCGGCGATGAGAACTACGGCGAAGGCTCTTCTCGTGAGCATGCGGCCATGTCACCGCGATTCTTGGGTTGCACAGCCGTGATTACGAAATCTTTTGCTCGTATTCACGAAACCAACTTAAAAAAGCAAGGCGTGCTCGCTCTGACTTTTGCTACTCCTGCGGACTACGATAAAATCAAAGAAGATGATCGAGTGAGTCTTGTTGATTTGCAGGGCTTGACTCCTGGCAAGGACGTCAAGATGGAGATCAAGCACAAAGACGGCTCAAAGGAGATCATTCAGCTGAAGCACAGCTATAACGCAGAACAGTTGAACTGGTTCAAAGCGGGATCAGCGCTCAATTTGATCCGCGCGGCGAACAAGGCATAAGATTTTCACTGGAGGCGCTTTATGCACAAACTTTTATTTTTTGGATTCTTGTTTTTTTCGACATCGTCATTTGCGGGAATTGATAAGACGATTGTGGTTTCAAGTTTTGCCGAAAAATCATTGGACCCGAATATGGCGTCTTTGAATGTCGAAGTCTGGAGCAAAGCTGGAACGGCTAAGCAGGCTCAGGCTTTAAATGCCTCAGAATTTCAAAAGGTAAAAAAAACTTTAGACTCTTTTAAGGTAAAAAAAGAAGACATTCAGACAGAGAGTTATTCCTTAAATCCCGAATATATTTATGACCAAAAAACCCAGCAAAATAAAAGGGTGGGGTTCCGTGCCTTGCAAACATTGCGAGTGGTACTCCGGAAGACAGAAGACTTGGGTTCCTTTCTAGACACCCTGGTCGCAGCTGCTTCCAATGGCGAGGCTGGTGTGAATATCAATACCATTCAGTGGGACACCGACAAGCGCTCGCAACTTGAGCTTGCAGCCCTTGGGGAGGCTGTAAGATTGGGACGTCAGCAGGCCGATGAGCTTGCTAAGGCGGCAAATGTTAAAATCAAAGGAGTCGTGACGGTAAGCCATGGGGTTGGTCCGACAGCGGGGCCC
>JAMIQD010000350.1:0-1606 GCA_035914755.1 Pseudobdellovibrionaceae bacterium
TTGACGCCACAGGTCGCAAAAGGCAGCCCCAGATACCTCTCGTTCTCACACGAAGAAGTGTATCCATGCATTATCACCACTTTGAATCTTTTTTTATCCGCTTCATTCAACACCGGCAAAGTTCCTCCTGTTATCAGCACCCAGACGCTTAATCAATAGCATCACTCTATCTCCGATCACCCCGCCAAGCCTATCTGAAGGCTGGCACAAAGTCAATGCGGTTAAAACTGATGCATTTTCATAATCAACTTGGCCCAGCGTAAGAATTTATTCGCCGATGTTCTTCCTGCGTCAAACCAATTGTCAATCGTTCTGGTTCGCTATTTTTACAATTAATGTAAAAATTATTATGCTAGTCCTCTGTCACATTTGAGTTTAAGAATAGACTTGTACTTTTTTTCTTGTTGTCGTATTTTCTAATGTGTAACTGGTTTTACTCTTCTAATCTTAGTTATGCAGGGAGGCAACGTGAAAAAGCGTTTTGATGTGCGACTTTCAGCAAAGCAGCGTAAAGAATTAGATCAGTCTTTGCGCGGCGGCAGAGCTTCTGTCTTAGAACTTCGTAGAAAGCAAGCTTTGTTATTGTCTGATCTAAATGGCCCTGCTCTTCCAGATGAAGAAATTGCTCAGGCTCTCCGTTGCAATGAAAATACAATAGCCAATATTCGAAAAAATTTTGTTGAACGAGGTCTTTATGGGGCAATTGGAAGGAAAAAGCAGGCAGAACCATCACGCAAGCCAACTTTTGACGGCGAAAAAGAGGCGCACATTATCGCAATTGCCTGCTCAAAAAAGTCAGAAGATGATTCTGGAAACTGGTCTCTCCGTCTTATCGCAAATCGCATGGTAGAGCTTGAAATCGTGGAATCTATTTCTCATGAGACGGTTCGCCGGCTTTTAAAAAAACGATTTAAAACCTCATCTTAGAAGGAGTTGGTGTATACCGCCCAAAGCCAATGCTGATTTTGTTGCGGCCATGGAAGATATTCTAGAGATCTACAGTCGCCCTTACAATTACTACAGACCTGTAGTCAACATGGATGAACAACCATTTCAACGGTTGTCCGATTCTCGTGAATATTGGCCATTGAAGCCTGGGCAAATAGAGCGTGAAGACTACGAGTATCGGCGACACGGCACAGCTTCAATTTTTATCTTTGTTGACGCTCTTGGAAACTGGAGAAAGGTAAGCGTTAGAGAGCGAAGAACGGCTTTAGATTGGGCCCAAGAAGTTAAAGAACTTCTAGATGTTCAATATCACGATAGAGACAAAGTGATTCTGATTTGCGACAATCTTAACACTCACTGTATAGGCTCGCTGTATAAAGCTTTTCCGCCAGATGAGGCGTTCAGATTATCTCGTAGATTGGAGATACACTACACCCCCAAGCATGGAAGCTGGCTTAACGTTGCAGAATGTGAGCTAAGCGTACTTACCAGACAATGCTTGAAAAAAAGAATTGCTGAGCTTGAAACTTTGAGGAAAATAGCAAAAAAATGGGAGACCAATAGAAATTCAATGCAGAAGGGTATCTCGTGGCAGTTCAATATTGAAAACTCAAGAGCCAAGCTGAAATCACTCTACCCTATAATTCATATGTGACAG
>JAMIQD010000351.1:0-10451 GCA_035914755.1 Pseudobdellovibrionaceae bacterium
GACACGCGTTTTGGTAACGTTCGCTCATAACTCGAACGTAGTCCCATTTGCTAGACTCCTCCACCTCATCACCTCCTTGTGATTCTAAGGACTTAAGGCTAGCTGATTTGGTAACACTATTTAACGGGCAATGAGGTTGGGACCGAAAAACTGGATCTCGTTTTGAGACCTCTTCGGTAACATTTATTTCTGGGCAATTCGTCTCGGTGTCTCAATTTAAGAAAGTCTCAACTTCTATCTCAAATCGCCGATAAGGGGCGTATATGAGATCTTCAAATTCATTATTTTTAATTGTTTGTTTGAGTATCACTGTCGGCCTTTTGTGGGGCTATAACGAGTTCACTTCTTACTTCAATCAAGGAAAAGAATATCAACTCCAGGTGCTGCAGCTCGAAAAAAAGCTGGAAAGAGAAGAGTTTAATCAGGCCTTGTTGAGAAATCAGTTGGTGGACTTTCAACAAAGTGTTGCAGTTATTTTGCCTCCGAACTCGCAAATTCGCAACGAGATGGCCAATTACGAATTGAAAAACTTTGCAGGCAGCTTAAGAGTTCCCGCCAGCGTTGCGCAGCTCGATATGTCCGGTGTTCTTTTTGAAAAAGGGAAAAAGCTTTTTAAAGAGCAAAAATACGAGAAGGCCATCAAAGAGTTTCGCAAAGTTCTAGATGACTATCCGCTTTCACGGTATAAAATTGAAAGTCATTTTTTTATGGCTGAATCTTATTTTTTACAAAAAGATTATAAGAGCAGTCTAGATCTTGTGGATCAAATGGTCGTTCAATACCCCGATAACGATCTGACTGGTTTTGTTATGTTACGCATGGGGCAGATTAGTGAATTGAATAATCGTCTAGAAGAAGCCTCAGAAATTTACAAAACAGTGCAGGTGCATTTTAAAAGCGAACAGTTGCGTAAGCAAGCGCATGTATTGATATCAGGTCTTCAGGTAGAATAATGAAGTCATTCTTTAATGTTTTTATCTTTATGCTCGCTTTTCAAATGGAAGTGCGAGTGCGCGCCTCGGACTCTGTTTCGGCTCCAGAGAATTGTTTGGGGAGAGAGGTTCCTTGTGCGTATAAAGTTTCAACTGAAAAGTGGTCCTTTGGTTCGGGAAATATAAAAATTCATGCGGTTAAGGGCTCTGTTTTAACTGAGATTGAAAAGGCAAGAGAATGGAAGCTTGTCGGTGGTTCTCTTTGGGTTGAAAATGCGCCTTCGGTCAAGGTTCGCTCCACGACCTCCGAGGTAGAAGGTAGTAGCGGTCAGTATTGGATGATGATAGAGAAGGACCGAACGATATACCGGAATATTTCTGCGAAGTTAATAGTAACACTTAAAGATCAAAACAAAATTGAGGTTCCAAAAGGTTTTGAAGTTTGGGTGGGGGGCGTTAACTCGGAATCGCAGGTCGAGCATGGGATGGTCGAGCCTATTGATATAAAGGCTCACTTGAAGCTCTGGTATAGTCTCTACCCAGGAAAACAGCCACAATTCTTATCAGAGGTCCAGGATTTAAAGGACCAGTGGGCTGATCGCATCGAGCAAAGCGGCGAAATTTATAAAAAAGTCATAGAAAGAAAGCTTGCCGCTGTTGAAGATGAAAAACGACAAATCGAAGAAAAGAAGCGCAAGCAAGAGTCGGAACGTCTCCGCATCCGTGAGGAATTTCGCAAGAAAGTCTTTGAGAACTAAAAACTTCTCACCAAAGTCCTGTTTTAATAAAGTCCCCCGACCAGCAATCCTCAAAGTCACTTGACCGTGTTATCCTCAGTAACAGTGGCTGGGCTCCGTGAGAGCCAGCTTGGGTTTTGATCCTTTTCAAGGAGGAGAGGGATGTCTAGTGTTTCTTCGTCAGATCGTCGCCGCCAGGATGACCGCGTTCGTCAAACTCGAGAAGAGTACGAGGCAAAAGAGTCCGAGAGTCAAAAAAAACAAAGAGCCGAGTTGGAAAAGCTCAACCAGAAGCACTATGAAGCTCTGAACCGAGTTTCTGAGGACTTTGGCAGAGAAATGGAAGAACTCAAAGATCATTACCGAGAGACTCTCAGCGAGAGAGATCAGGCTAATATTCGTAAGATAGATGACATGAGAAATCTCTATCGTGAACAGCTAAAACGAAAGATGGAAGAGAGCGAGACGGGGCGTCGGCAGATGCGAGATGCTGCTGAGGGTGCCTTGAGTAAGCAAAAAAGCATTAATCAGTCGCAGCTCGAAAATCTTCATGAGAAGCAAAGCTCAGAGCTTAAAAACCGCGACGAGGCTTTTCGCGAAATGTCTCAAAAAACCCGGGAACAAATGTCGGACTCTTTGGCGAGCCATGATGAAAAACTTAAGGGGGCTCACGAGCGAGAGAAAAGAGGACTCATTGATGAACGTGACAGACAAGTCTCCAGTAAGGATCGAGATAATCGAGAAATCCGCAAAGCTTACGATGCTCAGATAAAGAATGAAAAACGTCAGCGTGAAGATGAGGTTGGGCGTTGGAAGCAAAAGTATGTGGACACTGTTGAAACTTACGATGGCCAAAATGCTGAGAATATGAAGACTCAGGGCTTGGCCTTAAAGGGAGAGCTCGGTGAGCTTAATCGAAAGTATAACAATGCTCTCGATAAAAAGTACGAGCAGATAGATAGTGCTAACGAGGATCTGCGAGAATCTGTGAACAACCGTTTAAACGGCCAGGTGAGGTCAAAGCAAAGCCAAATAAATCGTCTTAATGATAAATTGAACCATGAGATGGTCAATAACGAACGACTTAGAAATATCGAGCGTCGTGATCTTGAAGATCGCCAACAAACACAGTTGGAAATTGTTGAGAGACAAAAAGAGGGGGCTTTGGAGCAGATGAAGGATCAGACTAATAAGCGGATCGGACAGACTCTTTCTAAAACCGAAAAGCTTTTACGAGATACCCACCGGCAACATCGCAGCGAGGCGGATTTGATGACTCAGAGAAATCGGCAAGATCGAGAAATGCTGTTGCTACAACACCGCGATTCAGTAGAGCAGGTAACGGGGTCGGCGGAAAACCGAGTAAAAAAGATCACAAATGTAGCTCGTGAGAACCAAGATGCCTATAGCAACTACTACGAGGGTTCTTTGGATCAGATGCGTGACAATTTTGCAGACCGGATCGGAGACCAGAGAGAGCGCAACACAGATGACATGGTCAGACTGAATAAAAATATGGGAGATCGGTTCCGAGGTATTGAGAAAACTTTTGAGCAACGAGTTGAGACCTTGACAAATAAGTATGAAGGTAAAATCAATCAAATGTCGGACAATCACAATAAAGAGTTGAAACGCTTAGAGAGTTATTACGGTCAGCGGCTGCAAAATAAGGATAAAGAACAAAAACAACAGGCGACTTCATTAGAAATGAAGTACGAAGCTAAAATTGCACAGCTAAACGAAGCCCATAGTGATCAACTTGAAAAAGCAAATAGACGCCATCAAGAGGATATGCAAAACTTAGCAACGAGACTGAGCAATAACAAGAAGGCATAAACGAGTATGTTAGCAGATCGCAGAGCCAAAATCGTTGCGACCATTGGACCCGCCACAAAAGATGATGCAGCCCTTGAGAAAGCCATTCGGGCGGGACTTAACGTGGCAAGACTTAATTTTAGCCACGGGAGTCATGAAGATCATCTTCAGGTTATTAGATCTGTTCGTCGTCTTTCGAAAGAACTACAAGCTCCAGTGACTTTGCTGCAAGATTTGCAGGGTCCCAAGATTCGAGTAGGAAAATTTGAGAAGGGTTCGATCGTTATTAAAAAAGGCGATCGACTTGTAATTACGACAGCAAATATTTTGGGTAAAGAGGGGCTTGTTCCGAGCGACTTTAAAGAGTTGCCGCAGTCTGTGCAGCCGGGCACAAAGATTTTATTAGATGATGGTCTTCTTGAGCTAAAAGTATTGGCTGTTCGTGGAAACGAAGTGGATGCTGAAGTTATATTTGGCGGAGTCCTCAAGGATCGTAAGGGGATGAATCTCCCGGGAGCGAATCTGCCGGTAGATTGTATGACTGAAAAGGATCTTGTGGATTTAGAGTTTGGACTTGCTAATGGGGTAGATTATGTCGCTCTTAGTTTTGTTCGCCATCCTCGAGATATTCGAAAACTTCGCGAAATCATTGAGAGTAAAAAGTCCTCTGCAAAAATTTGCGCTAAAATTGAAATGGCTGAAGCCCTTGAGAATCTCGAAGAGATTGCTCGTCTCAGCGATGCGGTGATGGTGGCTCGGGGGGATCTCGCTGTTGAAGTTGGCCAAACTCTTTTGCCTGGAATACAGAAGAAAATCATTGCGTTGTGCAATCAGCTGCGAAAGCCAGTGATCACTGCAACGCAAATGTTAGACAGTATGGTTGAAAATCCCCGTCCAACGAGAGCCGAAATTACAGATGTCGCAAATGCTGTGCTCGATGGATCGGATGCGCTGATGTTGTCGGCCGAGTCAGCAAGCGGAAAACATCCATTTCTAAGTATTCGCACTATGCACGAAATCATCGTTGAAGTTGAGCGAACCGAGGAAAAATACTATAAGATATCTTTAGAAAATGAATTTTTAAGTCCCCCGGCGGCCATTGCTGCAAGCGCGAGTTTATCGGCGCTAAAACTCAACGCAAGCGCCATCGTTTGTCTCACGACGTCGGGTAAGACGGCGAATATTATTGCGAGCTATCGCCCCAAGGCGCGGATCATTGCTGTGACGGACCGGATGGACGTTTTAAATACTCTTGAATTAACTTGGGGAATACAGACCCTTGTAATTCAGCCTTATAAAACAATGGAAGATATTTTGGATCAGGTTGATAAGCTTTTGGTTCAAGATGGTTTGGCTAAAACCGGAGACCGAGTGATCTTCACTTTAGGTCAGCCGATCTCTGACGGTGCAAAGACTAATGCCTTATTTTTACATATTGTTGGCGCCGAAAAAGAGACGAGACAGAGCGACGAGAAGCTTCCGCTGCGATGTCAGCTGGAAACGCCGATTTAGCGAAGATGTTTTTTGAGGTCGTTGATCAAGCTCCAGTATTTAGCGAGCTTGCTCACCTCTTCAGGGTTGACCATAACAAAGACTCCAGCCTCTTCCATGATTTTTTCCGACACCATCTTCTTTTCAATGAGTGGATTCAGTTCTTCGACGCGAATTAGGCGGCCCAGGTCCTTCATGGAATCGTTTTGAATGTCGTTCGTGTTGATTTTGTGAAAGCCTTTTTTGTCTGGCTGGCTGCGACCTGCAAAGTGTAAGACGCCATTTAAGGTTTTCACTTCAGCGTCAGAAAGAGAAACCTTTTCTTTGTCGGAACTAAACAGCCACTCGTTATACCAATCTACAAAATCAAATAAAAAATCGGGCTGAAGGTTGATCATCTTTTGGCGACCCTCGCCGAGGTCTTCAATGCTCATATAGCCGAGAGTTTTGAGGGCCCCGGTCATGCTGTTCATTTTATTAGTCGCCTCTTGAAAGACTTGAATTGTAAATTTTCGCAGGGTGCCGGAAGGGATAGAAACGCCGCCTTCTTCACGCTTTCCAAACTTATGACCTACAAAGTTCACTAGAGATAAAAGTTTATTAACAACGTGAGGAGGATAGCGATCTTCATCTTGTCCTGGATTTTCAAGAATCTTAATTTTTTTATTAGCTTCGCGCAGATTTTCATTCATGGTTCGCATGATGGCTTTCACCCAGACAGGGAGAGAGTCCATCTGTGAATTTAAGCCCTCGTAGGGGAGAGAAATGACCTCAGAGTCTTTAATAGCTTTGACGTTGGCGCTGCGGGGTTTTTTATCGAAGATGGCCATTTCTCCGACCATGGAGCCGGGACCAATTTCAGCAAGGACTACTTCTGAGGTGTTCTTAGTTTTCGTTACGGCGAGGGCGCCAGATTTCACAATGTACATAGCGTCCGGGGCATCGCCCTCGCGGAATAGATATGTATCTTTAGCTACCTTTTTGCCTTCAGCCACTGAGTTCACCTCATTAGTATTTCTTGCCTAATTATGTCGGTAAATGGAGGTCACGGCAAATGCAGTTAGGCTGTGGTCTAGGATTAAAAAGTCATAGGTTTAACATCAGGTGCAATCGCCATGCGTCCTTCAGTGGCGGCAAGCACCTTTTCGGGAGTCATATCTGGTGCGTATTCACGCAAGACAAAGCCCTCTGGGGTGACGTCAATTACTCCAAAGTCAGAAACAATTTTTTTGATGCAGCGGACGCCGGTTAGAGGGAGGGTGCATTTTTTTCGTAGTTTAGAGTTTCCATCTTTGTCGGCGTGCTGCATGGCTACGATAACATTGCGAGCGCCGGCTACAAGATCCATAGCTCCTCCCATGCCCTTGACCATTTTGCCTGGGACCATCCAATTGGCAATGCTTCCTGTTTCGTCAACCTCCATGGCGCCCAAAACGGTTAAATCAATGTGTCCGCCCCGGATCATTGCAAAGCTGTCGGAAGAGCTAAAGTAACTCGCCCCTAAAGCCGCAGTGACGGTTTGTTTTCCTGCGTTGATTAAGTCAGCATCGACTTCTTTTTCTGTTGGAAAGGGGCCTATGCCTAAAAGACCGTTCTCGCTTTGTAACATAACATTTTTATGCGAAGGAATGTAGTTTGCTACTAAGGTGGGAATGCCAATACCAAGATTAACAACATAACCTTCTTGAACTTCTTGGGCAATTCTCTGGGCGATTTGTTCGCGATTTAGAGGCATAATTTAGTCCTTTCTCAAGGTTCTTTGCTCAATTCTTTTTTCATAGTTCTTTCCCTGGAAAATTCTTTGCACATAAACACCTGGAGTGTGAATGTTTTCAGGGTCAAGGGTTCCAACTTCAACGAGCTCTTCGACTTCAACCACAGTGATTTTTCCGGCTGTAGCTGCCATCGGGTTAAAATTGCGAGCGGTCTTTCGGTAAATGAGATTTCCGAATTTGTCGCCCTTCCAGGCTTTGACCAAGGCGAAATCACCAACGATTCCTTTTTCTAGAACATAGTCGCGACCATCAAAATTTTTAATCTCTTTTCCTTGAGCGACCAATGTCCCAACTCCAGTGGGAGTGTAAAATCCAGCGATGCCGGCTCCGCCTGCGCGAATACGCTCAGCGAGAGTTCCTTGAGGGCAGAGTTCGACTTCAAGCTCGCCACTCATGAATTGTTTTTCAAAGGTGGCATTCTCTCCCACATAGGAAGAGATCATTTTTTTGATTTGGTGAGAGTGCAGCAAGATGCCTAAGCCAAAATCGTCCACCCCGGCATTATTAGAGACGCAGGTGAGGCCGGAGACTCCTTTTTCTTTGATAGCCTTGATGCAGTTTTCGGGGATGCCGCAGAGTCCGAATCCGCCAACGATCAGAGTCATGTTGTCCCTGAGATCGTGAAGTGCTGACTGGGCGTCGGTGTAGACTTTGTTTTTTGTCATTTGCATCCTCTAGATTTTTTCAATGATAACGGCAACGGCTTCTCCGCCGCCAATACAAAGGGTCGCTAGACCGTAGCGTTTGTTGTGGCTTTGCAGAGCATGCACCAGAGTTGTCATGATGCGAGCGCCTGAGCCGCCGATAGGGTGTCCGATAGCCACAGCTCCGCCGTGTATATTGACTTTGATCGCAGGAATTTCAAGTTCTTTCATTGCCACCTGAGTGACGACAGCGAAAGCTTCGTTGATTTCCCAGAGGTCGATATCGCCCGTGTTGAGATTTGCCTTCTTTAAGGCTTTTTTAATGGCGCCAACGGGGGCGGTTGTAAAATATTTTGGATCCTGGGCAAAAGTTGCTTGCGCAATAATTCTGGCAAGAGGTTTGATTCCTCGGGTCTTGGCAGTGCTTTCAGTCATAAGAACAAGGGCGGCGGCTCCATCGTTGATTTTAGAAGCATTGGCAGCTGTGATAGTTCCTTCTTTTTCAAAAGCAGGACGCAGTGCGGGGATCTTGTCGAAGTTGGTGTTAAATGGTTCTTCGTCCTTATCAACAACCGTCGGGCCCTTTTTCGACTCGATGGTCACAGGAACGATTTCATTTTTGAAAGCGCCGTTGGTGATAGCGGCTTGTGCTTTTTTATAGGACTCCACGGCAAATGCATCGTGTTGTTCACGGGTAAAATGATTTTCTCTCACTCAAATCTCTGCGGCATTTCCCATATGGAAATTGCTGTAAGGATCCCAGAGTCCATCTTTAATCATAGAGTCAACGATAGTAGCTGGACCCATGCGATATCCGGAGCGAGAGTTTTCGAGCAGATGAGGAGCCATAGACATATTTTCTTGGCCACCGGCCACGGCAATTTGCGTGTGTCCAAGTTGCAACGAGTCCGCTGCCAGCATAATTGCCTTAAGGCCAGAACCGCAGACTTTGTTGATCGTCATGCAGGGAGTTGAATTTTTAAGGCCGGCGAACAAGGCCGCTTGGCGCGCAGGAGCTTGACCTACGCCGGCGGTCAAAACCTCCCCCATAATACACTCATCAACTTCGTCAGGAGAAACCTTTGCTCGTAAAAGCGCCTCTTTGATTGCGATAGCGCCTAGTTTCGGAGCAGGAACAGAGCTTAAGGCTCCTTGAAATGAGGCAACGGGAGTGCGAACGGCACTGGCGATAACGATATTTTCCATGGGGATCTCCTTTTTTATTACTAGCTATACACGTCCCAATCTTTTATATTTTAAAGAGAGAGTCAAACACCAGCAGCAGGCTGGGAGAAGATTAACCTGATTTAAGCGGAGTGCCACGGATGAAGCCCTCTATTTTTATGTTTTCGATGTTGCTTTTTTCGCCACTCGCAAAAGCAGTTCTTGCCTTTGAAGTTGTGCCGCAGGATGTAGATCGTATCGTAGTGGTCGGACTTGAGGCACAGGTTCAAATTCAAGGACAACCCAACGCGCCCAAGTTACGAGTGACGGGTGTCGACGAAAGCTCTGATCCCGGTCAATTTGTTTTGGAGAGGAAAGGGCGAGTGCTCTTTGTCAAGATGCAGGAGTACTCTGATAAGAAAGAATGGAAAGAGGCCCTTTCTAAGTCTCCTTTAAGGAGAAAAATAATTGATTTCACAGGGGCCTCTGTGCCTCTTGAGATTCAACTTCGCGATGGTCAAGTACAGGTTCAAAAATGGACCAAAGAAATAAAAGTCGCTTTAGTTAAGGGTAAATTTAATAGCATTGGTGGTAGCGCCTCGCTGAGCGTTCAAATTCAAAATGGAGATGTTGTTATTCAGGATCAAAACGCGAAGGTTTTTGCCGACGTCTACAAGGGGCAAGTACAGGTAAAGAATCTGCAAGGGGATTTAGATGAAAGTGTTTTTGCCGGCTCATTAAACGTAGAAAAGACCAAGGGATTTATGCAAATCAGCACGGCCCAGGCGACAGCAAAAATTTTGCAAAGCTCTGGAGTTCTGCAATTCGATAACGTTAAAGGGATTGTTATTACGCAGCAGTTTTCGGGGCGGGTGGATGGGCAGACCGGCGAAGGTAATGTAAACTTAGGAATTCTGAGTGACACAGATGTTCATATGAAAAGTTCATCTGGAAGGGTGACCGTACAGACGGCCCCGGGGGCTGGTACTTTTTTAAATTTGGCGACTACTGAAGGGGAAATAAGTGTTCCTAACGAACTTCAGGTGCAGCGTTCTGCCACGGAAAAAACCGTCAAAGGGAGGCTTCGAGGTGGTGAACAAAAAGGCACTGTGATTGTTCGCTCTCAAGAGGGTCATATTGTCGTAAAATAATCAGTTGACAGGTCTGGGGAGATGATTCAAGCCTGTTCTCTATGGCAAAGACAAAAAAGAAAACAGTATCTATCAAGAGTGCATCAAAAAAACCTGTAAAGGCTGCTAAGTCCGGTGCGGCCAAGAAGCCTGCGGCTAAGAAGCCGGCTCACAAGGCAGCGTCCAAACCTGTCGCTGCGAAGCATAAAAAACCTGTAAAGGCTCCAGTAAAGGCAGTTACTAAAAAGGCAGCTCCCTCTGTCGCGCCAAGTAAAGATAAAAAAGCTAACGCTAAAAAGAAACCTGTTGCGGTTCCGGAGAAAGCTTCAAAGAAGCCTTCGGAAAAAGAAGTTAAAAAGATTTTAACTACTGAGACTGCGGTGGCGGCTAAGGCGGCTCCTAAAAAAGAGACAAAGGTCTCTGCTAAGAAAAGTAAAACAGCCACGGTTAAAAAAGAAGGCGCCGAAGAAGAAGATGATTTTGTTGCGGACGATGATTTTGGTCCGGATGAAATGAGCGAATATGAGGAAGAGCTTAAAGCTGTTGAAGAGCTTGACGAGGAAATCACGGATGAAGAAGCTTGGGCCGCCGAACTAAAAGACAAGGGCGACGAAGAAATCATTCTGACAGATGCTGAGGGGCGCCGCTATTGCCGCTCTAGGGATTGTGATCAAATCGGGATCGTGGATGGATACTGCCGTTATCATTATCTTTTGTTCTGGAAAAAGATCCAGATTCGCAAGAAGATTTTGGTGGATGGAAA